>JAAZDX010000166.1 GCA_012512605.1 Bacillota bacterium | reverse complement strand
GTTTATGCCCGACCATATCTTCGGTTATATAAATCGGCACATGTTTACGACCATCATGAATTGCTAACGTATGGCCAACGAGTTCCGGGAAGATTGTTGACCGACGCGACCAAGTTTTAATCACTCGCTTTTCGCCGCTTTTATTCATCGCAACGATTTTCTTGAGTAAACTAGGGTCAATATACGGGCCTTTTTTTAATGAACGAGCCATTTATTCTTCCTCCCTTCCGGCGTCATGCCCGACGTTTAATGATCAGCCGATCGGATGGTTTCTTTTTTCGTGTCCGGTGGCCAAGGGCTGGTTTACCCCAAGGCGTAACCGGGGCCCGCCCAATCGAAGAACGGCCTTCACCACCGCCATGGGGGTGGTCGACCGGGTTCATCGCCACGCCACGTACCGACGGGCGGAATCCAAGCCAGCGCTTACGCCCAGCTTTACCGATGGTAATATTCTCATGGTTAATGTTTCCGACTTGTCCAATGGTCGCCATACACTCCTGGCGAACCAGACGGACCTCGCCCGAAGGTAACCGCACATGGGCATAGTCACCCTCTTTGGCCATCAGCTGGGCACCCGCACCGGCGCTTTTTACCAACTGTCCACCGGCTCCTCTCACCAGTTCCAAGTTGTGAACGACTGTTCCGGTCGGAATATTGGCGAGGGGTAAAGCGTTACCCACTTTAATATCAGCGTCCGGGCCGGAGACGACGGTGTCGCCCACTTGCAACCCTTCCGGCGCAATAATGTACCTTTTTTCCCCGTCAACGTAGTGTAAGAGCGCAATCCGCGCCGTGCGGTTCGGATCGTACTCGATGGCGGCTACTTTTGCCGGAATGCCAAATTTATCCCGACGAAAATCAATCCGCCGGTACATCCGTTTGTGTCCACCGCCCCGGTGCCGGACGGTTATCCGTCCCTGGGCGTTACGGCCACCGGACTTCTTCAACGGTTCTAAAAGTGATTTTTCCGGTTTAGTCTTAGTAATCTCTTCAAAGGAGGATACGGAGACAAAACGACGACCGGGCGAAGTGGGTTTGAATTTCTTAATAGCCACTTTAAAACCTCCTTTACCGCAAAAATAGATCAGACGCCTTCAAAGAATTCAATCCGACTTCCTGGTTCCAAGGTCACAATGGCCTTTTTCCAGCTGGGGCGGCGCCCCTCATGGCGTCCCATTCTTTTCATCTTGCCTAACATCTGCATGGTATTGACGTCCAGGACACGGACGTTAAAAATCGTCTCGATTGCTTCCTTGATCTGAATTTTATTGGCCCGACGGTCAACCACGAAAGTATACTTGTTCATCTCCATCAGGCGGGTACTTTTCTCGGTTACAATCGGTTTTTTAATGATATCTCGCGGATCCATTATGCCAACGCCTCCTCGATGCGGCCCACTGCCTCTTTGGTCAATAACAGGTGGTCGTGGAGTAGAATATCATAAACATTGAGACCATCCGTATTCATGGATGAGACACCTGGTAGATTACGCATGGATTTATTCACATTCTCATCTTTCTCCGCGAGCACCACTAATGTTTTTGCGTTAGCCACGTTTAAATTGTTTAACACCTCAAGAGCAGCTTTGGTTTTTGGGGCTTCAAACTTCAAATCCTCTAAAACAATCAGCTTGTCATCCTTAACCTTCGCCGCCAACGCCGAACGCAAGGCTTGACGCCAGGCTTTTTTCGGCATTTTAAAACCGTAACTGCGGGGTTGCGGTGGGAAGACAACTCCGCCCCCCGTCCACAGCGGCGATCTCCTGCTGCCGTGTCGGGCGCGGCCGGTTCCCTTTTGTCGCCAGGGTTTGGCGCCGCCACCACGGACTTCACTTCTGGTTTTCGCCTTTGCCGTACCCAAACGGCGGGAGGCCAGTTGCATCACGACCGCCTGGTGCAAGAGGTGTTGATTAATCTTGGTGGCAAAGACCGTATCGGCCAGGTTGATCTCACCGACCTTTTTCCCGTCCATATTATAAACCGGTACAATCGGCATGCCAATCCTCCTCTCCTCGTGGGTAATCCACCTAATTGCGTACTTTTACACTCTTTTTGACTTGGATAAATGCGCCGTTACGACCAGGAACGGCTCCCTTAATTAAAAGGAGGTTCTTTTCCGGATCGACTTTGACAATCTCCAAACCTTGGATTGTAACCCGTTGTCCGCCCATCCGCCCCGGAAGTTTACGACCCTTAAAAACCCGACCGACTCCAGCCGCTCCAAGGGAACCAACGCCCCGGTGGTACTTGGAACCGTGGGCCATCGGTCCGCGGCCAAAATTATACCTCTTAATCGTCCCGGCAAAACCTTTGCCTTTCGCCTGGCCAACCACGTCCACCAGTTCACCCTCTTCAAAAAGGGAAACATCAACGGCTTCACCCACTTTGTACTGGTCGGCTTCTTCCGGACTGATCCGAATCTCACGCAAAAACCGTAATGGTTTAACGCCTGCTTTCGCAAAATGGCCTTGCATCGGTTTGTTTGTCCGTTTAGCTTTCTTTTCAGCAAAACCCAATTGGACGGCGGAATATCCTTCGCTCTCCTCGGTTTTGATCTGCACAACC
>JAAZDX010000165.1 GCA_012512605.1 Bacillota bacterium | reverse complement strand
GGACGGGGTATACGAACAGGATCCAGTGCTTAACCCCGATGCGAAGAAGTATGATGATCTGAAGTTTATTGAGATTTTGAATAAGCGGTTACGTGTAATGGATTCTACTGCTACCTCCTTGTGTATGGACAACAAAATTCCGATTGTCGTCTTTAACCTGAATGAGGTTGGAAACATAAAAAGAATTGTTATGGGAGAGAAAATTGGGACTTTTGTTAAAGGAGATGATTAACTGTGGAAGCCATTAAAGAGGTTTGGGATCAAACCAACCAAAAGATGCAAAAAGTGATCGAAGTGGCAAAACGCGATTTTGCGACGATCCGCACCGGACGCGCCAATCCCGCCATTTTGGACCGGGTGACTGTGGATTGTTACGGTTCCCAGATGCCCCTTAACCAAGTGGCGAATATTTCGGCACCGGAACCAAGGATGATCATGGTGCAACCGTGGGACAAGTCGATCTTAGGCGAGGTGGAGCGGGCAATATTAAAAGCGGATTTAGGCTTTAATCCGGCTAATGACGGGAACGTCATCCGTTTGGTTGTCCCCCAGTTGACTGAGGAACGCCGGCGTGAACTCGTTAAACTCTTGAAGAAAGATGCTGAAGAGAAAAGGATCGCGATCCGGAATATTCGCCGCGATGCCAATGATCGCATTAAAAAGATGGAAAAGAACGGTGAAATCACGGAGGACGATAGTAAGAAGGGTTTGGACGATATCCAGAAATTAACGGATAAATACATCGACGAGATCGATACTTTAACCGCCAATAAAGAGCAGGAAATTATGGAGGTCTAGTTCTTGAAGTTATCTTCCCTTTCTCCAAAGGGTCTTTTTCACCGGGTTCGGCGCAGGGCGGCGGTCCAAACCATTCAACCGGGCGATCCAAGACTGCCGCAGCATGTGGCGATTATCATGGATGGGAACGGGCGCTGGGCGCGAAAACGGAATCTACCCCGTACCGCCGGACACGAAGCCGGTTTGCAGATCGCCCGGGAGATTACGCAGGAATGTGTACGGCTGGGGATTAAATACTTAACATTGTACGCTTTCTCGACGGAAAATTGGAAACGCCCGAAGCATGAAGTATCATTTCTTATGAACCTTTTTTACGACAGTTTGCAGAAAGTGACCACTGAATTACACGATGAAGAAGTGCGGATTCGTTTCCTTGGCCATATAGACCAACTACCGCCGAAATTGACGGCATTGATTAAACAAGTGGAAAGACAAACCGCGGGGAACCAAAGGTTAACCTTGAATCTGGCCATTAATTACGGCGGCCGTCATGAGATTATCCAAGCGGTGCAGGGGTTAGTCAAAAAGGCGCAAGAGCAAGGGTTAGAACCGGACACAATCACGGAAGAACAGTTTGCCCGCTTCCTGTTTACGGCGGGTCAACCCGCTCCGGATCTCCTGATTCGCACCAGCGGCGAACAGCGGATCAGTAACTTTATGCTTTGGCAGACCGCTTATACCGAGTTATACTTTACTTCTACCCTTTGGCCCGATTTCGGTCCGGATAGTTTCCGCGCGGCGCTGTCGGCATACAAAAGGAGATCCCGTCGGTTTGGGGGAATTAAGGAAGGGAGAAGAAAGTGAAAACACGCATTCTATCGGGGATTATCGGTGGTCTTCTTTTTCTTTTTTTAGTTATTCAAGGCGGAACATTACTGACGGTTGCCGTCGGAGTCCTTTCGGTGCTGGCCACAATGGAAGCTGGTAAGATCTTTAAGAAGACCGGGGTTGATCTCCAATTGCCCCTGGCTCTCTTTTTTAACCTGATTCTGGTTATCGGGTGGGCAATTTGGGGGCAGTCGACGGTGAGCAGCGGTTCCTTGAGTAGTGGAAGCTGGTTGGCCTTGGTAGCCTATCTCCTACTTTTTACCTCCTTCCTTTTGCTAGCAGGCAAGGGGATCACCCGAGCAACTTTAGTTATGATCGTCAGCCATCTTTTTATCCTGTTTTACACAGGCTTTCTGTTTGTATATCCGCTTTTGATCCGAAATCTGACCAACCCGTATGGCTGGCAATTATTGCTCTTTGCTTTTGCGGTGATCTGGGGAACGGATACCGGCGCTTATTTTATCGGTTCGGCGTTGGGCAAAACTAAACTGGCTCCCCGGCTCAGTCCCAAAAAAACCATTGAAGGAGCTGCGGGAGGACTAGTCGTTGGTACGCTTAGCGGTGTGCTTTTCGGCCTGTTTTTCCAATTACCCCTCTTTTGGTTGGTCGGAACCGGAATCTTAACCAGTTTTGCTGGGCAGGTCGGGGATTTGTTTGCCTCCTTTTTGAAGCGGATTGCTGGTGTAAAAGATTCAGGCCGCTTTCTACCCGGTCACGGCGGCGTTCTTGATCGTTTCGATAGTGCTTTGTTTTCCCTACCGGTCGTTTACTATCTGGCTTTATTTCTACTTTAGAAGATACATACGGTCATTTTCCAGTTAGAGGCACCGCTGATGAGATCGGCTGCCGTCTGCCTTTGATGCTTGTCGACTCACCTGGTTTTTATTTAAGGCCCCTTCGTGGCGGTCGGTAAGCGGTGTGAGCGACTGCTCAGATAAATCCGGGCATGATTTGCTTGTTTCGGACGTATGCTTAAACCAGGTGGTGGCGGTGGCGATTCCGAAACAACTCCGTTTAAATAGCGTTTATTTTCTGAGCATCCTTCTGTTGTTTTTACTGATCAAGTACCTTTTTCCTCTGGTTAGCCCCTTTTTTCTAGGGCTTTTTATTGCTTACTTAATTGAAAAGCCGGTGGTCCTGCTTGGCCGGTGGTTTGGTTTTCCGCGGAAACCAGCGGTTATTTTAGTTTTGCTGCTTACCCTTTTCTTGCTTGGCCTTGGTTTGACCCTCTTCTTTGCCGTTCTTTACAAGGAGACTAAGGAACTTTTGCTGGTGTTGCCCGGCCAACTCCCCCGCCTTGGTCAGGGCTTAGAACGCTTAAAAACGGAGCTCGCCGTACGGCTCCAGTGGCCGGAAGATTTTTGGAGTCACGACCGGTTGTGGATGGATAATTTTCGGAATGCGGTCAGCAGCCTCCTCTACCGGGCTTTAAATCTCTTCCGCGGCTTCCCCGCTTTTCTCTTCAACTTACTGCTCAGTGGTTTTACCGCCTATTTTTTGAGCCGCGACCGGAGCAAGATTAGACAGTTATTCTTATCATTTTTCCCTCCCCACTGGCGACAGACCATCCGCACCCTTCACGAGCAAACATTGGCTACGGGGTGGCGCTTTCTCAAAACCCAGCTTTTGCTGGCGACGATCACTGGACTACTCTCGACGGTGGGTTTGGCGGTATTGGGCTTTACCAAACCTTGGTTGGCCGGGAGTCTCATTGGCCTTTGCGATTTTTTCCCTTTAATCGGTCCAGCGCTGATCTTTTTGCCTTGGGTCGGATGGCAACTGGCGGTGGGGCAGATCCGGCTCGCTTGTTACTTAACGGGTATTTTCCTCTTTACTTCGGGCCTCCGGCAAGTGCTTGAGGTCCGGACGGTCGGTGCGACCTTGGGCCTCCATCCATTATTGGTGATGTCCTCGCTGTACATTGGGGTTAAAACCTTGGGGATCGGCGGGATTTTATTCGGGCCCATCTTTTGTGTGCTGATCCGTTCTTTATATCAGGGCTTATATACTTGTCATCGAAAAAACGGTTTTTGCTTAGTTAAAGGTGATTAAAGATGAAGAAAAACTTAGTAATTCTGGGTGCAACCGGATCGATCGGGCAACAAACCCTTGACGTGGTGGCCCAAGTTTTAGCGGGAGAATTTCGGATTTATGGTCTTTCTGCCCACAGCCAAGGGGAGCGCCTGGCGGAGCAGATCAAGAAATATCGTCCCCGGAAAGCGGTGGTGTCCGACCACGGGCAATACCAGGGAGTTTTAGCCGCGACGGCCGGATGGGAAGGACAGCTATTGTCCGGTCCCGACGGCTTGCTTGAATTAGTGACCGACCCGGCAGTCGATGTGGTAGTCTCTGCAGTGGTGGGTGCCGCTGGAATCAAACCGACACTAGCTGCCCTCCAAGCCGGGAAAAAAGTGGCCTTGGCGAATAAAGAAAGCCTGGTTGCCGCCGGGGAATTAATCATGGCTGAGCTTAAGAAGGAAAGTTTGGCACGGCTGATTCCGGTGGATAGTGAACATAGCGCGATCTTCCAATGCCTCCAGGCCATCGCTGAAGCGGATTTAAAACAAATACACCTTACCGCCTCCGGGGGGCCCTTTGCCCGTTGGACGGTGAAAGAGATGAAGAAAGTTACCCCCGAAGCCGCCCTTGCCCATCCTACTTGGCGGATGGGTGGGAAGATCACCATTGATTCGGCCACGTTAATGAATAAAGGATTGGAAGTTATTGAGGCCCACTGGTTATTTGGTCTGCCTTATGATCAGATCAAAGTGGTCATCCATCCGCAAAGCATCGTCCATTCCCTCATCGAACTGGTTGATGGTAGTCTCCTGGCCCAACTGGGCCCGGCCGATATGCGCCTGCCGATCCAATATGCTTTGACGTTTCCGGAGCGGAAGGAGAACCCTTTTTCCCGGATTGATCTTTATCAGCTTTCCGATCTTCAATTTTACCCGCCCGATGTTAAGCGGTTTCCTTGCTTGGAGCTGGCCTATGCCGCGGGCAGGGCAGGAGGTGCCTTGCCGACGGTCTTAAATGCCGCTAATGAAGAAGCGGTGTATGCGTTTCTGGCGGGCCGGATTGATTTTCTGGCGATACCCCGCCTGATCGAGCGCGCCATGAACGCCTACGAGAGAGCGATTAACCAGAAGCTTGATCTGGATACCATATTGGCAGTAGATAATTGGGCACGCCGCATAACCCGGGAGCTTATATCCGGATAACCAATTTCGAAAATGCGCCTGTTGTTAGTCACCTGTATGGGTTGTTCCACCGAAGAAAGGAAACAAGATTCAGCCCTGCTGGAGATTATACCTAAGTAATGTTTCCATCACTTCGTTGTGCGGCTCGGTTACTAGCGTGTTAGGTGACTACAAATAGAAGGGGGTAAGGTTCGCTTGTCATGGGCGACGATACCGGTATATATCCTTCTTTTCGGGTTTATCGTCCTGATTCACGAAGGAGGTCACTTTTTTTGTGCCCGTCTGTTTGGGGTAACGGTCCGTGAGTTTTCGATTGGCATGGGACCAGCTGTCGTCCGCACTAAAAGAAAAGGGGTTATTTATTCGCTACGCCTAATTCCCTTCGGCGGTTTTGTAAAGGTGGCGGGGATGGAGATCATGCTTGAAGGCCAAGCTGCCGTGGCGCAGCCCGGTGAGCGTCTCTTCAGTGCGCTTCCCTATGGACGGAAGATTTTGATGATGCTCAGTGGACCCCTGAGCAATCTCCTCTGCGCCCTTTTAACCTTTATTATCATCGCCGCGGTTGTAGGGTTACCTGCTCAGCTCCAAAGTGACCGGCCCGTCATTGGTTTTGTGGAGCCGAACTCGCCCGCTTACGAAGCGGGGCTGGCGGCCGGGGATGAGATTGTCGCCATCAATGGGCAGTCAATTAACCGTTGGAATGAGCTTCCCGCGCTGATCCATCGGGCGGCCAACCAAAAGCTCAGGATCGAGTTTAAAAGGGCAGGACAATACTTTGTCCGGGAGCTTACTCCGGTGTACGATTCCACTTTAGAAATGGCTCGGATCGGGATCTATCCCACCTATGTCGTGGAAAAACTGCCCTTCGCGAAGGCCATCCGGTACGGCGTGACCTTAACAGCCCGGCAGCTCGTGGCAATTCCGGTTAGTGTTTTCCAAATGCTCACTGGTCAGATGCGGCCGCAGTTTATTGGGCCGATCGGGATGGCGGGGATGATCGATCAAGCCTTAAAGTCTGGTTTATACCTGTTTTTAACGATGGTGGCCAGTTTCAATCTTTTTCTTGGGATCTTCAATTTGCTGCCGCTCCCCCTACCTTTACTGGACGGCGGTTGGATCGTCATTTTTCTGCTGGAGGGGCTGAGAGGCCGGGAGTTTAAACCGGAACATAAAATTGTGGCACAAGGGATCGGGTTGGTCTTGATTATGGCTTTTTATCTTACGGTGGTTAGCGCCGATCTCACCAGTGTGTTCCGGCGTTTGATGCCAAAGAGTTAATGCCCTCTACGAAAGGGAGGTTTAGATCGTGGCCGGAAAGCGAAAAAACCCATGGTTGGATCCGAATAAAGAAGGCCGCTCGAAAGGACGGCGTGGAAAACGGTATTGTGCTCGTTGCGGGAATACGGTGCAGCAGAGCCGGATCTTGAAAGCGCATAATCTTTGTGAATTCTGTGTCCAAGAGATGATCAGAAAGAAAGAGAAAAACTGGGTCTGCCGTGGTTGTGGCCGTTTTGCCCCGGCGGAAGTGAAAGCGGGAAAGGGCTACTGTCGTAGTTGCCTATGTCCAGCCTGCGGCCAGCCCGACCCAGTATCAATCCCCAAGTTCGGGCTGTGTCGGGTCTGCGCCAAAAACACCGGCGTCTTCTGTCTACGGTGTGGGAAGGAAGCCCCGGCCCAAGTCAGAAAGAACCGGGGTTACTGCGACCTTTGTGTGCAGCGCGGCTAAAAGTTAGACAAGCTTTAGTCGCTCAGCTTTATCTTAGCGGAATAGTCGCCCACTAAATATTCCAGGTTGAAATGGGGAAATGCGTGATGGCAAGAGAGAAAACCCGGCCGGTTCAGGTTGGGAATCTGGTGATCGGCGGCGGGGCACCAATTGTCGTTCAATCGATGACCAACACTGATACGCGGGCGGCGGCGGCTACCCTCAGGCAGATCGAAGCGTTGGCCGCGGCCGGGTGTGAACTGATCCATGTTGCCGTTCCTGACCAGGAAGCCGCGGCTAAGCTCAAAGAGATCGTTAAGCATTCGCCGCTTCCGGTGGTCGCCGATATCCATTTTGATTACCGCCTGGCTTTAGCAGCGATTGAAGCCGGGGTGGCGAAGATCCGCCTGAACCCGGGGAATATTGGCGGTGCCGAACGGGTAAGAGCAGTGGTCCGGGCCGCCAAAGCCAATGGTGTGGCCCTGCGGGTTGGGGCCAATGCCGGTTCGTTGCACCGGGATTATTTGACGCGATACAAGGGGGATGTGGTCCAAGCGATGCTGGCTAGTGTGGAGGACCAATTGGCGCTGGTCACGGCGGATGGCTTTGACCAGATTGTGGTCTCGTTGAAATCATCGGATGTGATGGAGACCATCCAGATCAACCAAGCCTTTGCTAGGCGCTGGGATCTTCCCCTCCATTTAGGGGTCACCGAAGCGGGTATCCGGTGGCGGGGGACGATCAAGTCCGCAGTTGGTCTGGGAATATTATTAAACCAGGGAATCGGCGATACGATCCGGGTTTCGTTAACCGGTGATCCGCGGCACGAAGTGACGGCGGCCTATGAGATCTTAAAAGCCCTCCATCTAAGGGAGCACGGCCCGGTGGTGGTGGCCTGTCCCACCTGCGGGCGTTGTCAGATCGGTTTGGAAAAGTTGGTCGAAGAAGTGGAGGAATTGGTCCAGGATCTGCCTTATCCATTGCATTTGGCGGTGATGGGTTGTGTGGTGAATGGCCCTGGCGAAGCCGCCCGGGCGGATCTTGGGATCGCCGGGGGAAAAGAAGCAGGATTGATCTTCCGTAACGGCGAAATTCTTCGCAAGGAAAAACAAGATCGGCTCCTCACGGCTTTTGCGGAAGAATTAGTGCAGTTGATCCGGGAAAAGTATGGAGTTAATCTAAAGTTAAATCGGGCAAGTTTTCGGCTTGAGGAAGAAGAAGGAGGTAAATCATGAGATACACCCAATATTACATCCCAACCCTACGGGAGATCCCCTCAGAAGCGGAATTGGATAGCCACAAATTGATGTTGCGGGCGGGTATGATCCGGAAAGCCGCGGCTGGGATCTATAGCTTTTTACCCTTAGCCTACCGGGTACTGAAAAAGATCACCCGGATCGTCGAAGAAGAGATGGACCGGGCGGGGGGGTTGCAGGTTATGCTCCCGATTGTGCAGCCGGCTGAGATTTGGCACGAGTCGGGAAGATGGGACGTCTATGGTGATGAGATGTACCGTCTAAAGGACCGCCACGGACGGGATTTCTGCTTGGGACCCACCCACGAAGAGATGATCACCACTTTGCTGAAGAACGAAGTCCGTTCCTACCGGGAACTGCCCCTGCGGATCTACCAGATCCAAAATAAGTACCGGGATGAGATCCGGCCACGTTTTGGGGTGATGCGGGCGCGCGAGTTTATCATGAAGGATCTCTATTCTTTCGACCGGGATGAAGAGGGATTAAACCAGAGTTACGACGCGATGTACGAGGCGTACGAACGGATCTTCACCCGCTGCGGCCTGAAGTTTCGGGCGGTGGAAGCCGATTCGGGCGCAATTGGTGGGGATGTTAGCCACGAGTTTATGGTGTTGGCGCCGGCGGGTGAAGCGGTCATTCTTTACTGTGAAGCCTGTAATTATGCGGCCAATGATGAAAAGGCTACGGCCGCTTTGCCGGAAACGGCGACCGAACCGCTGCGGGACGTTGAGAAGGTCGCCACGCCAAACCAGGCAACGGTGGCCGAGGTTACGGCATTCCTTAACATCGCCCCCGAAAAACTGATCAAAACCCTCTTTTACAAAACCGAGACGGAGTTTATTGCTGTCCTGGTCCGGGGGGATGATGACCTTAATGAGATTAAACTGGGGAATTTGCTGAATCAGCCTTACTGGTTGGCTGCGCCCGACGAGCTCGCCGCTAAACTGGGGTTACCGGTCGGTTACGTCGGACCGGTTGGGTTAAAGGAAAAGGGCGTGAAAGTCCTCGCCGACCTCAGGATTAAGACCATGAAGAACGCGGTTTGTGGTGCCAACGAACAAGATTTCCACCTTTGCCATGTTAACCCAGAACGGGATTTTACCGTGGACACCTTTGCCGACCTGCGACTGGCGAAAGCGGGTGATCCCTGTGTCCGCTGTGGTCAGCCCCTTCAGGAGACCAGAGGGGTGGAAGTCGGTCATATCTTTAAACTAGGGACCAAGTACAGTAGTGCGCTAAACGCGACCTTCCGGGATGAGGATGGCGTCGAAAAACCCTTTATCATGGGTTGTTACGGGATCGGGATCAGTCGCATTATGGCGGCGGCAATTGAGCAGAATAACGATGAAGACGGGATTAAGTGGCCGCTGCCGATCGCACCCTTCCAGGTGACCATTTTGGCCTTGGGCGAGGAACAGAAAGCGGCCGCAGAACAGATCTACCAGGAACTTACCGCCGCCGGTGTTGAAGTGCTCTTTGACGACCGTCCCGAACGGCCAGGGGTTAAGTTTAAAGATGCTGATTTGATTGGGATTCCGCTCCGCTTAACGGTTGGTCCGAAGAGCTTGGCCCAGGGCGAGGTGGAAGTGAAGAACCGGATGACCGGGGAAGATTTCCGCTGGCCCCTTACGGAGGTCACTACCCGTGTTTTAACCTATTTAAAAGAGCATAATCGGGCTGACGTTTAGCGCACGAACAACCTTAATTGGATTGGTTCAAGGAAAGCCAAGGTGATTTGGATGAAGGTTGCCGCCGTTATTCCCGCCTATAACGAGGCGAAAAATATTGGTCGCGTCTTGGCGACGCTCCGGGAATGCCCCAGTTTGTCCCAGGTAATTGTGGTTAGTGACGGTTCGACCGACCAAACCGCTGCAGTAGCCAGAAGAATGGGTGCCCAGGTGGTTGAATTACCAAAGAACAAGGGGAAAGGGGCGGCGGTGATGGCAGGTGTTGCGGCGACTACGGCCGAAGTGATTCTCCTCCTTGATGCCGACCTGATCGGGTTGACATCTCAGCATGTAAAGGATCTGCTTGCGCCCATCTTTACACAGGAGGCGATGATGACGATTGGCTGTTTCACCGCGGGACGCCTGGCAACCGATCTTGCTCAACAGATAGTACCAGAACTCAATGGGCAGCGGGCAATCCGGCGGGAGTTGTTGGTTGCCCTTCCCGATCTGGCGCAGAGTAGATACGGATTTGAAGTGGTCATGAATCGTTCGGCCCAAATTAACCGGTATAAAGTGGTTTGGGTCGATCTGCCCAACCTGAGCCAAGTGCTAAAAGAGGAGAAGCTGGGACTCGCGCGGGGGTTTGCCGCGCGGATGCAGATGTACTGGCAGATTCTCCGCGCTTTGGTCACAGTTAAAATGCAGTAATATAACGTGAAACCGAAAGTAACGGTTGTGGTTATAAACAATTACCGGCGGAGGTCATGATGGCAAAAGAGTATCGGATTATACCGAAAGCAAAGACTTTAGCAGAGCTAAGGGGGATTGATCAGATCTCCCTTTTCTTTCCCGAACCGCAGTGGTTGGCGGAGACCGAGATCGAACAGATCATCGTCGACTGTGAAACGGAAGAGGTCGTTTTGCGCCTAAAAGCGAATAGTAGTTGGGATGAAAAGACTCGTGCGCGTTTGGCGGCGCAGTTTTCCGGATTACTCAAAGCCCAGTGTAAAGTGGAGGTGCTGCCGGCGTCAAACAACGCCGCACCCGCATCCGAGCAAAAGGTTACGGTGGAAACTTTGGGCACAGTACTGAAAGAACGCTTTCCGTCGATCTTTGCCTGGCTCGCTTCGCCACCACTGATTTTGGATCCGGAGACGAACCGCCTCACTCTCCGGGTCAATTCGCCCTTGGCGGTGGATTACATCCGGCCGCGGGAGAAACAACTTCTGGCCTGTTTACCGCAGTTTGATGGTGAGCGTTACAAACTTACTTATGAGATTGAAGAAGACCCTTCGGAACCACCAGCTCCAGCCGAATATTTTTACGAACCAATCACCCCAGCCGTGGAAAGGAAGGCGCTGCCCCAGGTGCAAAAGACCAATGCGGTGCTGTTGGGGCGGAAGATTAAAGAAGAACCGGTAGCGGTTAGTACCGTGACGGCCGAGATGGAGTCGGTGGTAATTGAGGGTGAAGTAATACAAGTGGAGGTCCGGACCCTAAAATCTGGCCGTAATCTGCTCCTTTTTGACCTGACCGATTATTCTGATTCCATATCGGTAAAGGCCTTTGCCACTACCAAACAAGATCCGGCAGCTACAGTAGAGAAGGGGATGTGGTTACGGGTAAAAGGCGATCTAAAATACGATGAGTATGCTAAAGAAACCGTTTTGATGGCACGTAGTATCCAGATCGTGCCGAGCCCTCAATTAAACGATGATGCCACTGAGAAACGGATTGAATTACACCTGCATACGAAGATGTCGGCAATGGATAGTATCGTTGAACTGGAAAAGGCGATCAAACTAGCCGCCGACTGGGGCCATGAAGCGCTGGCCATTACCGACCACGGGGTGGTCCACGCTTTCCCCGAAGCGGCTCGTTTGGGCAAGAAATATGGGATCAAGATTATCTATGGGATGGAGGGTTACCTGGTTAATGACCAGGAACCGATTGTAATAGCGGCTCCCGCATATTCTTTTCATGAGCGACCGATCGTGGTGGTTGATGTTGAAACTACCGGTTTCAACCCAAAATGGAACGAACTTTTAGAGATCGGCGCGGTTAAGATTGTCAACGGGGTGGTGACCGAGACCTTTACCCGACTGGTCCGGCCTAAGCGGCCGATTCCATATAAAATCCAACAATTGACCGGGATTAACGATGAGATGGTCAAGGACGCGGCCACACCGGCGGAAGTGTTAGCCGAGTTTATGACCTTTATGGGGGATGCGGTATTTGTTGCCCACAATGCCCAATTTGATTACGGTTTTCTCCGGGAAAAGCTTAATAAACACTTACAAGTAGAGTTTAAGCCACCCGTGGCTGATACGTTAGCGCTCAGCCGCGCGCTCTGGCCGCAGTTGAAGAGCCACCGTTTGGACGCGGTGGCGAAGGAACATGGGATCATCCAGGAGCAACATCATCGCGCGGGGGATGATGCCCTCACTACCTGGCAGATTCTGGAGAAGGCGCTGGCGCTATGTAAAGAACGTTCCCTCACGCGATGGGTGGATCTAAATACTTTAGCGTCCGAGCAAAGGGTGGAGAATTTACACACCTATCACATTGTTCTTTTAGCCCAAAACCAAACCGGGTTGCGTAATTTATACCGGTTGGTCTCTGCTTCCCACTTAGCCCATTTTCACCGGCACCCCCGGATTCCCCGTTCTCTTTTAACCAAGTACCGAGAAGGATTGCTGGTGGGATCGGCCTGTGAAGCCGGGGAGCTTTTCTCCGCTTTACTTAATGGCCTTGATGAACGTAAAGTGCGGGAAATTGCGTCTTTCTATGATTATTTTGAGATTCAGCCTTTAGCGAACAATGATTTTTTGGTCCGCGGGGGACGGCTCAACCGGGAGCAATTAATGGCCATAAACGAGAAGATCTGTCGGTTGGGCGCGGAATTGAACAAACCGGTCGTCGCCACCGGTGATGTTCACTTTCTCCGGCCTGAGGATGCCATCTTCCGCCGGATATTACTTGCCGGGCAAGGGTATGACGATGCCGACCAGCAGCCCCCTTTATACCTGCGGACGACCGAGGAGATGTTGGCCGAGTTTTCGTATTTAGGTGAGGAACTGGCCTGTCAGGTGGTGATTGCTGCTCCGAAGCAGATCGCGGCTGGGATCGACGAGGTTAAGCCGGTTCCCGATGAGTTTCACCCCCCGCATATTCCCGGGGCTGATGAAGAGATCCGGACCATGGCTTACCAGCGGGCGGAGGAGCTCTACGGTTCTCCTTTGCCGTCGCTGGTGGTCGACCGACTCGAGTTGGAATTGAAAAGTATCATTGGCCACGGTTATGCCGTCTTGTATCTGATCGCAGCCAAACAGGTCAAAAAGTCCTTGGACGACGGTTATCTGGTGGGCTCCCGGGGTTCGGTCGGGTCGTCCTTTGTGGCCACCATGTGCGGGATTACGGAAGTTAATCCCCGGCCGGCCCACTACCGTTGCGCCGAGTGTTATTATACCGAATTTATGGCGACCGGCGCCATCGGCTCGGGTT
>JAAZDX010000164.1 GCA_012512605.1 Bacillota bacterium | reverse complement strand
CGATGCGGACTACATTACCGGACAGGTCTTAAACATCGATGGTGGAATGGTGATGTAACACGTTCTGTAGCTGGTCGAAGCGATATTTGCGTTTAATTTAGATAGAAATTGAGGAAGCGTTGGAAGGAGGTGAAGTGGGTTGGAAAAGGTATTTGAGAAAGTAAAAGAGATAGTGGTAGAGCAGTTGGGTGTTGAGGAGGAAGAGGTGACGATGAAGGCCTCTTTTGTGGATGATTTAGGTGCCGATTCGTTAGACATTGTCGAGTTGATCATGGCATTCGAGGAGGCTTTTGAAACCGAGATTCCGGATGAGGATGCCGAGAAGATTGCCACTGTTGGTGATGCGGTGAAATACATTAAAGAGAATGCTCAATAAATAAATAGTCCCGGGAATTTCTCGGGACTTACCACAAAAAGGTCTTATCTTTGTTTTTCCCCGCCGTTACGGTGGGGTATTTTATAAGTGTAGAAACTTGTACGGAAATGAGGTGGCCATATGAGCAGAAGAGTTGTCGTTACAGGGCTGGGCGTCATCTCGGCCCTTGGTCTAGACGTAGACACCTTTTGGACGAATATAATCAACGGTAAATCCGGCGTTTCTTTGGTGGAATCTTTCGATACTACTGAGTTTCAGACGAAAATTGCCGCCGAAGTAAAGGACTTTGACCCAACTAATTATTTGGAGAAAAAAGATGCGCGCCATATGGACCGTTTCACCCAGTTTGCTGTTGTGGCTGCCCAACAGGCTGTAACCGACAGTCAACTCAGGATTACGGAAGAGAATGCCCACCAGGTTGGTGTGGTCATCGGTTCCGGGATTGGGGGCTTAAAAACCCTGGAGGAACAAACACGGCGGTTATTAGAAAAAGGGCCGCGACGGGTCAGTCCCTTATTTATTCCGATGATCATTCCGGATATGGCTTCCGGCCAAGTGTCCATTTATACCGGTGCTCAGGGGCCAAACCTTGCGGCCGTTACCGCGTGTGCCTCCGCTGCCCACGCCATCGGTGAAGCCTACCGCTTGATCCAGTATGGCGATGCCGAGGTTATGATTGCCGGTGGTGCGGAAGCAGCGATCACACCCTTGGGGCTCGCCGGCTTTAACTCCGCTGGCGCCTTATCGACGAATAATGATCATCCGGAACAAGCCAGCCGCCCCTTTGACGCCAAAAGAGATGGCTTTGTTATGGGCGAAGGAGCAGGGGTGATCATCCTGGAAGAATTGAACCATGCCCGGGCGCGAGGAGCCAAGATTTACGGTGAGATTAAAGGTTATGGCCTTTCCGGCGATGCATACCACATCACGGCACCCCATCCCGAAGGACGAGGCGCACTGAAAGCCATGGAATTGGCGGTGAAAGATGCCGGTTGGGAGCTAGAAACGATTGATTATATTAACGCCCATGGCACCTCGACGGAACAGAATGACCGGCTGGAAACGAAGGCGATCAAACAGTTATTCGGTGATAAAGCGAAGCAACTAGCGGTCAGTTCAACCAAATCCATGACCGGACATCTTTTAGGCGCGGCGGCCGGGGTTGAGGCGATCATCTGTCTATTGGCCCTTCAAGATGGCATCATCCCGCCCACCATCAACTACGAATACCCCGATCCCGATTGCGATCTGGACTATGTCCCAAACGAAGCGCGTCGCCAAACAATTAATCGGGTTCTTTCCAACTCCTTTGGGTTTGGCGGACATAATGCCACATTAGCTTTGGCTAAATATGAAGAATGATTGAAGGATAGAAAGATGAACGGTGTACCTTATCCGGAAATAAACACCTTAATCAAGAAGCTCGGGCTTTTTCAGGAGAAGAGCGGGTTACTAAAACAAGCTTTAGCTCACCGCTCATATACGCATGAAGCCGGTGGTGCTTCCAACGAACGACTGGAATTCCTCGGCGATTCCGTTTTATCGCTGGTTATCAGTGAACATCTTTTTAATCATTTTCCCGAAAAACCCGAAGGTGACCTTTCGAAATGGCGTGCTTATTTGGTCAGTACGGACAGTTTAGCGCGCTTGGCGAAGAAACTAGAGCTTGGCCGCTACCTCCTCCTGGGCGTGGGTGAGGATAAGTCGGGAGGGCGGGAAAGAAGATCGATCTTGGCCGACGCGATGGAGGCCCTGATTGCGGTGATTTACTTGGAATATGGGTGGGACCGGGTGAAAGCATTTATTTTAGAACAATGGCAACCCCTGCTCGTTCGTATGAAAAAGTATGCTTTACCGATTGATCCAAAAACCCATTTACAGGAGCTCTTACAAGCGAAGGGTTCTGTTCCCCGTTACAAGTTGGTCAAAGCGGAAGGCCCGGATCACAATCGCCTCTATACGATGGCGGTTTATAACGGAAACTCCTTTTTAGGCCAAGGCATTGGTAGAAGCAAAAAAGAAGCAGAACAAGAAGCGGCTGAAGAAGCGTTGAAAGACTTGGAATAGAAAGAAGGAAATTTCCGTTAATTGTGGAATTAACTAAGTATATCCACATAACTAGTGAAGGAGAAGAAGAGAGAAT
>JAAZDX010000163.1 GCA_012512605.1 Bacillota bacterium | reverse complement strand
GAATTACCAACGAGATTAAAGACCGGATTAAACTGGTGGCTGAAGAAAGCCAAGCCGATGTGGTGATTGTTGAGATCGGAGGCACGGTCGGCGATATTGAAAGTTTACCTTTCTTGGAAGCGATTCGACAGTTCAAATCGGATGTTGGCCGCGATGACACCATGTATATCCATGTGACCCTGGTTCCTTACCTTACTGCTTCGGCCGAACTCAAAACCAAGCCGACCCAACATAGCGTGAAAGAGTTACGCGGGATCGGAATCCAGCCGGATGTGATTGTCTGCCGGTCGGAGCGACCCATTCCGGAAGATCTGAAAGCAAAGATTGCCCTCTTCTGTGATATTAAACAGGATGCGGTGATCTCCAATCCCGACGTTGACACCATCTATGAGGTACCCCTTTGTTTGGAAAAGGCAGGATTAGACGAGTTTATTATTAGACGCCTCGGTTTAAACTGCGGTGAACGGGATTTATTGGCTTGGCGTGCCTTTGTGGAGAAGATGAAAAACCCCCGGTTTGAAGTGGATGTTGCTTTGGTCGGTAAATACGTAACGCTACCCGATGCTTATTTAAGTGTGGCGGAGGCTTTGTACCACGCCGGAGTAGCCCACCAGACGGCAGTGCGGATCCACTGGATCGATGCGGAGAAGGTCGAAGCGGAAGGGGCGGAAAAGTTCCTCGCCGGGATGGACGGGATCTTGGTGCCGGGTGGTTTCGGCTACCGGGGTGTTGAAGGGAAGATTGCCGCGGCGGGCTATGCCCGAAAAGAGAAGGTGCCTTATTTAGGGATCTGTCTCGGTCTTCAGTGTGCGATCATCGAATTTGCCCGTCATGTTTGCGGTTTGACGGACGCTAATTCTTCCGAGTTTAATCCGGAGACAGCCCATCCCGTTATCGATCTGTTGCCGGAACAGAAAGACATCGAAAATCTGGGCGGCACTATGCGCCTGGGGCTGCAACCCATCCGCCTACAGCCGGGGAGTAAAACCCATTCCATCTATGGTCAGGAGGTAATTCAGGAACGGCATCGTCACCGTTACGAAGTGAACAGCCGCTATTATGAAAAGCTTAAAGAGCATGGTATGCAGATCAGTGGGGTGTTGGTCGATAAGAACTTGGCAGAAATTATCGAGCTTCCGGAACATCCCTGGTTTATTGCAACCCAGTTTCATCCGGAATTCAAATCAAGGCCACATAAGGCCCCACCCCTTTTCTCCGCCTTTATTCGCGCCGCGATAGCCCAACACAACGAAGAACGCTAAAATTGGTGAAAAACCCGGAAAACCCGGGTTTTTCCGTCTCTAAGCATCAGAAGGAAAAGAACGGGCGAAGCAGAAAATAAAGGGGAAGGAACGGGAGGGGTAACATGGAGACGCCAAATCCGCTTGCTGGGAGCAAACAGGTGAAAAAGGCGAGATTCCGGAAGAAAAAAAGGGACCTTCTGCTGCAAGCGGTCCGGATCATCTGCAGTCCGCTTTTCCTCTTGATCGACGTTTTTCGGCCGCGGCCTTCGCGACCGGTTTTGCGGGCTTTTCTCGGGCTGATGTTGGTGCTTTTTCTCCTCACGGCCGGGCTGTTTTTTTGGCTCGACCATCAGGAGACCTCCCTGGAGCGAATTTTAGGGGCTTATTTTTCCTATTCGTCAGGGGCGATTCCGGTTAGCACAGAACTTCAGGAGATCATCCACCGTAATGCTCTCTTGTTTAATGTCAGTCCTCAGCTGGTGACAGCGGTGATCCAAGTGGAAAGCAGTTTTGATCCCGAAGCCTACTCGCCAAAGGGGGCCTGCGGCCTAATGCAGTTGACGCCTTTGGTGTGGCAGGCCTATAATCCGGATTCGGTTTGCAATGGGCGGCACCGGCCGGGAGAAAGGAACCATGGTCGGGACTGTATTTATAACACCGAAGCGAACATCGCCACGGGAGTTCGTTATCTTAAGGAGCTCATCGACTATTATGGTGGGGAGACCGGCCGGGCGTTAGAAGCATATAATGCGGGATTGACCAATGTCGATCTGGAGCAATTCCGCCCCAAGTACCTGGAGACCAGAGCTTATTTGGGACGGATCGGGAAGCTGTTGGCGACGGAGGAGACGACTCGCTTTGTCACCCTTTATGACCTCAGCCGCCGTGGCCAGGATTTGCTGCGTGGTCTCTTCCTCTGTACGCTGGTATTATGGGCCATATTTTTGGTTTGGGCGGTAAAACACCGCGCCTAACCGGACATACTAGTCATTTTCCTTCTTGTGGCCAGGCATAATTTCCGATTACCCACATAAAAGATGAAAAAACAAGAGGGAAGGCGGCGCAGCGAATGGAAGGAATATGGTGGCAAGTCAGTGCCCTGATGTTTCTATTTTTGACCGGTTTGGGGTGGGGGTTACTCTACGATGGCTGTCTGTTCTTCTTCACGCGCCAGCGGCAAGTGGGAGACTTCTTTTTCTGGGTTCTTTCGATCTTTCTCATCTTTCCGGTGCTCCTTTTTACGACAAGAGGAGAACTACGCGTCTCTTTGGGGATCAGTTTACTGGTTGGTGTGGCCTGTTACCGGTGGGTTTTTCATCCAACGATTTATCTTTATTTGAAACTGTTAAAAAGAAAACTCCGTCGCCGACGGGGGTTTTTTTAGCGAAATTTCGGTAAAGGGCAGGAGTGAGCAGTTGAAAAGCGAATTAAACAAGAGTTGGCTTTTTTCGCAGTGGAGGCCACCGGGGCGACGGAAAGGTCGCAAAGGTCTAAAGGGTGGAAGGCCAGAAGGGAAGGGGAGAGCAGGATGGACCGGGTTGTTTATTTTCCGAAGCGGATGCACCCGGAAAATAGACGGAAACGGTTTAAAGTAAAGGGTTTGTCCCTTTTCTTGCTGTTCCTTTTTTTGATCTTGATCTACCAGATTGGGAGGGGGCTTTATTGTTATTTTGGTTATCACCGCCGCTTACATGAAGCCCAGTCTTTGCTCCGGGAGAAACAACAGATCTTAGAGCAACTAGAAATGCAGTTGCTCCAGACCGAATTGGACCCTTTATTGGAGGCGGAGATTAGTCGGCTTAATTGAACGGTGGTGTGGAACGGTTTTGGCGTTTTAAAAATAAAATAAAAAATCTAAACAGGAACGAAGAAGGGGTGCAGTTTAGAGCATTGGACCTGATTAAGCAGTTGGCGTCGGAACTTGAACTAAGGATTGATCAGGTAAGCCGAACAGTCAAACTATTTGAAGAAGGAAATACCTTACCTTTTATTGCCCGCTACCGCAAGGAAGTCACGGGCGGATTGGATGAAGAACAGCTACGGCGCTTGGAGGAACGTCTGGGCTATCTACGGAACTTGGAAGCGCGAAAAGAAGAGGTTTTGCGGAGCATTGAAGAGCAAGGAAAACTTACGCCTGAGCTAGCCCAGGCCATCAAAGCAGCCACGATCCGCCAGGAAGTGGAGGATTATTACCGGCCCTACCGTCCCAAACGGCGCACAAGAGCAACAAAGGCGAAAGAACAAGGCCTGGAACCCTTGGCCGCAATGATCTGGGCCCAGGAACTGACGAGCGGCGATCCGGAGGAGGTGGCCGCGGCCTACCTCCGCCCCGACCTTGGTGTCGAAGAACCGGGACAGGCCCTGGCTGGGGCGTTGGATATTATCGCTGAACAGATTGCCGACCAAGCGGACTGGCGGCGGATGATCCGGGACTATTTGTGGGAACACGCGCTGATCGTTTCCGAGTTGAAGACGGAAGAGCTGGAAGCACAGGTCTACCGGCAATACCATCAATATACCGAACCGGTGAAGCGGATTCCGCCCCACCGGATTCTGGCCTTGAACCGGGGTGAAAAGGAAGGGCATTTAAAGGTCGGCCTCCAAATCGATCCGTCCCCCATTCACCGCAAAATGGAAGAGCTGGTCCTGAAGAACCGGACCAGTATTTTTACGCCTGCTCTCATCGCCACTGTTGAAGATAGCTTCAACCGATTAATTTTCCCCAGTATCGAGCGGGAGATCCGCAACGCTTTAACGGAAACCGCCGAAGAACAGGCGATCAAGGTGTTTGGACTAAACCTGCGGCAATTGTTGTTACAACCGCCCGTCCGCGGCAAGACGGTGCTGGGGATCGACCACGGCTTTCGGACTGGCTGCAAAGTGGTGGTAATCGCTCCGCTCGGCCGGGTGCTGGCGGCGACGCCGATCTATCCCCATCCGCCCCAAAGGGAGTGGGAAAAAGCGAAAGCAGAATTAACCGCGTTAATCATCGAACACCAAGTCGATCTGGTCGCCAGCGGGAACGGGACTGCTGCGCGGGAGACCGAGGAACTGGTTGCGGCGACCCTGGCCGCGATCGAGCGCCCGGTTTATTATACGATCGTCAGTGAAGCCGGGGCTTCCGTATATTCCGCTTCCAAGCTGGCCCGGGAAGAGCTGCCCGATTTTGATGTGGCCATGCGCGGTGCGATTTCGATCGCCCGACGACTACAAGACCCCCTGGCCGAGTTGGTGAAGATTGAACCGAAGGCCCTTGGTGTGGGGGAATACCAACACGATGTGAACCAAAACCGTCTTGGTGAAACGCTAAAAGGCGTTGTGGAGTCGTGTGTGAACTATGTTGGCGTTGACCTGAATACGGCTTCGGCTTTTCTGCTGCAAAACGTGGCTGGGATCGGACCGGCACTGGCCCGTTCAATTGTGGCGTACCGCGAAGCGAATGGCCCTTTTCGTCGGCGGGAGGATCTCCTCAAGGTCAAAAGATTAGGAAACCACGTTTATACGCAAGCCGCTGGGTTTTTGCGCTTGCCGGATGGCGAGTATAGTCTGGAGAATACGGGCATTCACCCCGAGTCGTACCACACCGCCGAAGCTCTTTTGGCATCAGTTGGCTACGAGAGCACGGATTTAAAGAACTCCTCCCGTCTGACCGCGTTACGGGAACAACTAAAGGCCCTTGATCTGAAGTCCATGGCAATAGAGTTAAACACCGGCCTTCCCACCCTGCAAGACATCGTCGACGGGCTTTGCCGCCCGGGACGGGACCCCCGTGAAGAGCTGCCGGGTCCGGTTTTCCGCCGCGATGTTAAAGCGATGAGCGATTTAAGAACAGGGATGGTTCTAAACGGCGTGGTCCGTAATGTTGTTGATTTTGGTGCTTTTATTGACATCGGGGTTGAGCAGGATGGACTCGTCCATATCTCGGAATTGACGACCCGGTATGTTCGCCACCCACTGGACGTCGTCGCCATCGGACAGAGGGTTAAGGTACGGATTCTCAGTGTTGATCCAGAACGAAAGCGCATCGCCCTTTCCTTGAAGGGGGTTGAATAGGATAATATTTATTTGTACAAACTTGACAACACATTTTTAACTGGGATATAATATGATATATTAGTTT
>JAAZDX010000162.1 GCA_012512605.1 Bacillota bacterium | reverse complement strand
GATTATTACCGAATCCAATATTTTCGACGCCTTCATTGAAATCATGGGTTTTCGGGAAAGAGGCACCCGGATTTCGATTTTGATCCAAGAAGACCGGCCAGGGGTTTTAGCGGAGTTGGCGCAGACGGTGGCCGACTGCCATATCAACATTACCCATCTGGCGATCTACCATGGGGAGATTGTCCTCCGGGTTGATACCCGCCAGCCCGAAGATCTGATCGAGCGGCTCAAAGAGAAGGGGTTTAGGCCTACTTCGGTTACCATTTCGGATTGAAAAGCGTCCGCGAAAAGTTTTAATTATGATCGACAATAAACTGTCTTTTGCAAAGACAGTTTATTTTCTTGTTGGGGTAATTGCGCGGCTTGTGACCTCCATATCGCCCGATCGGCTTTCAACCTCTTTCGCTGAGAATACTGTATCAAGTAAGTCGAGTCAGCGGAGAACACCATCTGATCCCGGCTTGGTAAAGGCGAGCAAAGAAAATATAGCTGCGGATGATGGGTAGCGCGGGAGAGTAAATTCTAGGCGGAGGAGTAGCGAGTCTGGTTCTTGCTCAGTCAAATAGTAAAGCGGCGCCGACGGTGCCGAGGCCGGTGTGGGCCCCGATGACCGGTCCCACTTGGGTAAAGGTGGAGACGGGTGTTTGAAAAGCTTCCTCCAAGGCTTTCTTCAGTTGCTTCGCCGCCTCTAGTGCTGCACCATGGGCTACGAAAAGGGCGGATGGTTTGCGGCCAGCGGCCTGTTCTTGAAAGGTTTGGACCATGCTTTTCAGTGCCCGCTGCCGATTGCGGGCGACCCCTTGAAGAACATAAACCCCGTCTTCATTGACCCGGATCAGCGGTTTGATCTTAAGGAACGAACCTAGCAGGTTGGGGACTTTACCAATCCGCCCCCCTTTATGGAGATATTCAAGGGTATCAAGGGTGAAAAGGGTAACAATCCGGTCGCGGGCCGCCTCCAGATTTTTAATGATCTCGGCGAGCGGGTGTTGCGCCGCAATTAAACGTGCTGCTTCCTTCAGGAGGAGTCCAATCCCCAGGCTGATATTTTTCGAATCGATCAGTTCGACTTTGCCCTCAAGCTCTGCTTTGGCCAGGGCAGCCGCATTTAAGGTCCCGCTTAAGTTGGCGGAAAGATGGACGGAGAGAACGGCGTCATGGTCGACTAAAAGTTTGCGGTAAAGGTGCAAAAAATCCTCCGGTGAAGGCTGGGAGGTTTGCGGGAAGGGCCCATCCGCGGCCAAACGGCGGTAAAAATCTTCCGCGGTCAGTTCATGGTCGTGAAACTCGGCCGTGCCGAAGCGGACTTTTAATGGAATGACATGAACGTTAAGTTCTTTCTGTAGTTCGTCTGTAAGATCAGCTGTACTGTCAGTGACCAGTGCAATTTTTTTCACTTGTTGACCTCCGTATTCCGGTTTCGTCCGGCAACCGCTGCGGGGAACGGTCTTTATTCCCAAAGGTTGGCATTTGACGAGGACCGGGATCTTTTCTTGCTTAGACGTAAAAACGGGAAAATGATTACAAACGGGTTTTCTTCGGTTGGCGAATCCAGCAACGAACAAGAAAAAAGACTTGACATTTTTAGTGCAGGTCTTTATACTTAATTGGTGGTGTAAAGTAAATATACTTGTCAGCAAGGAGGCTCATCAAGATGGATGATGTGGTGCGGATGGGCCTACTCTATGATTTTTATGGTGGCTTACTGACCAAGAAACAACAGCGGGTCTTCGGCCTGTATTATCTGGAAAACCTCTCGCTCGCTGAGATCGCGGAAGAAGTCGGCACGACCAGGCAGGCCGTGCACGATCTATTGCAGCGCACGGAAAAGCTCCTTTCCGGTTGGGAAAGTAAATTGGGGTTAGTTGACCGTTATTTACAGGAGCTGGATGCGGTACAGGGGATTAAGCAGGCCGTCCGCGACTTAGCCGGGGTCTTGCCCGCCGATGAACGGGTGGCACAGGCCTTGACGCGGGTGCAAAAAGCTTTGCGCCGCCTCATCTCCGTGTTAGAACTGGAGATGGAGGGAGAGCTGCGCACCAAAGGGGCGGACAATTAGGGAAAGAGGGAGCAGGGCTAAGCAATGGTCTTTTCAGCGTTATCGGAAAAACTCCAAGATACCTTCCGCCGTTTGCGTGGTAAAGGAAAACTGGGCGAAAAAGATGTGGATGAAGCCTTACGCGAGGTTAAGTTGGCGCTTCTGGAAGCCGATGTTCACTTTCGCGTGGTCCGGAATTTTATTAACCGGGTCCGGGAACGGGCCGTCGGCCAGGAAGTGGCAAGCAGTCTGACCCCGGGGCAGATGGTGATCAAGATTGTCCACCAGGAACTGACCAGCATGATGGGGGAGAAAGCGGAAAAGCTCACAATCAGTGACCGCTCACCCACCGTTTATCTCCTTGCTGGTCTGCAGGGGGCTGGGAAGACGACGACCGCCGGTAAACTCGGTGGTTTCCTCCAGAAACAGGGACGACGGCCTTTACTGGTGGCCGCGGATGTCTACCGGCCGGCTGCCGCGAAGCAACTGGAAGTCCTTGGTGAACAGCTTTCGCTTCCGGTGTACAGTGCTCCCGGACAGGATCCGGTGGCCATTGCCACCGCCGCTGTAGAGCAGGCCCGCCAAACCCAGCGGGATGTCGTCCTAATTGATACGGCGGGTCGTCTGCATATTGACGAAGAACTCATGGGCGAACTGGCCGCCATCAAGGAAGCGGTTAACCCGGTAGAGGTGCTGCTGGTGGTGGATGCCATGACTGGGCAAGATGCGGTTAATGTCGCCCAAAACTTCAATGAACAGTTGGGCCTGACTGGTTTAATCCTGACCAAACTGGATAGTGATACCCGCGGTGGAGCCGCCCTTTCGATCCGGGAGCTCACCGGCTGCCCGATTAAGTTCATTGGGAGCGGGGAAAAACTAGACGGGATCGAGGTCTTCCATCCGGAACGGCTGGCTTCCCGGATTCTGGGGATGGGCGATGTATTAACTCTGATCGAAAAGGCCGAAACGAACGTCGAAGCCGAGCGGGCGAAGGCCTTGATGAAAAAGATCCAAAAGGATGAATTTAGGTTGGAGGATTTTTTGGACCAGATGCGCCAGGTCCAGAAGATGGGTCCAATGGATCAACTCCTCGGGATGCTGCCGGGGATCAAACCCAAACAGTTGCAAGGATTGACGTTTGACGAGAAAAGTATGTAACACCTGGAAGCGATCATCCAGTCGATGACGCCGCAGGATCGGCGGACACCGCAGATTATCATCGCCAGTCGGCGGCGGCGGATCGCCCGGGGATCGGGGCGCTCGGTGCAGGAAGTGAACCGTTTGCTCAACCAGTTTGAACAGAGTAAAAAAATGATGAAACAGCTGGGGAAAGGTGGTAAAGGAGGGCTTCCCAGGTTGCCATTTTGGTAAGCCTTTCGCTTATAATAAAAGTTTGAAACTAACGTAAGGGGGTGAGAGGAGATGGTTCGGATTCGATTAACCCGGATGGGAGCGAAAAAACGTCCTTTTTACCGGTTTGTGGTGGCGGATTCCCGTTCACCGCGGGATGGGAGGTTTATTGAGATTTTAGGTCATTATAACCCGATCGCTAACCCGTCGGAATTAGTGGTAGATAAGGAGAAAGCCTTGTATTGGTTAGGCCAGGGTGCACAACCGTCGGAACCCGTCAAAAGGCTATTCAAAAAGGCTGGTGTCTTCGGTACCGAGGCGGTCGGGGAGTGAAAGGGTGTGAGTTTCCTTGAAAGAACTGGTGGAGTTGCTCGCAAAATCCTTGGTTGATCACGCTGATGATGTTCATGTCCGCCGGGAAGAGACGGACAATACAATTCTCTTGGAGATAACGGTCAACAAGGAAGATCTAGGGAAGATCATTGGGCGTAAAGGCCGGGTGATTAAGGCCATCCGGACGCTGGTTTGGGCTAGTGCTCCCGCAGATAAGCGCGTGATGGTGGAATTGGTGGAATGAACAAAAACCACCCCCCCTTCGACCCCTGGCGTAATCCGCCGGCGGGGATGATCGCTGTGGGTGAGGTTTTAACGACCCAGGGGAACAAAGGGGAAGTCAAGGTTGCTTCGTTAACCGATACCTTTGACCGTTGGTTGGAACTGGAAAGGGTCTTGGTCTACACCGACCAGGGGCAAAAGGCGCTTTTTTTGGAGAAGGTCCGCGCTTTTAAAGGGTTTGTCATCGTAAAATTCCGGGGGATTGACGATATTTCTGCGGGCGAAGCGCTTCGAGGTACATTTTTGTGGCTTCCCGAAGCGGAAAGGCCACCGCTGCCGCCCGACCGGTTTTACGTTGATCAGGTGCTCGGGCTTAAGGTCGAGACGATGAATGGTCGCCCCCTGGGCACGGTGGAGCAGGTCCTTTTTACCGGGGGGAATGATGTTTATGTCGTGCGTGGTAGGGAAAGTGGCGAGATCCTCCTTCCGGCCTTGAAGTCTGTTGTCCGTTTTGTTGACCTGAAGGCGGGGATCATGCGAGTGGAGTTACCGCTTGGACTTGTGGATGAGGAAGAGGAAAGATGTTAATCCAGTTTTTAACCTTATTTCCGGAGATGTTTGACAGCCCATTTGCCCATAGTATGATCAAAAGGGCGCAGGATAATGGGCTGGTTAAACTGGAAACGATTAATTTCCGCGCTTTTGCCAAAGACCGCCATGCTACCGTAGATGATACACCCTACGGGGGCGGACCGGGGATGATCTTAAAACCAGAACCGATCTTCAAGGCGGTGGAGATGATTAAGGCCCAAGCGACGACCAAACCTTATGTCATTCTCACTTCGCCGCAAGGAGAGACCTTTCACCAGGGTATTGCGGTTGAATTAAGCACCCAGCCCCACTTGGTCTTTGTCTGTGGGCACTATGAGGGTTATGACGAACGCATCCGGACGCTGGCCGATCGCGAATTATCCATCGGTGATTATGTCTTGACTGGGGGCGAGCTCCCGGCGATGGTGATGGCTGAGGCGATTATTAGGCTTCTACCTGGGGTTCTGGGTG
>JAAZDX010000161.1 GCA_012512605.1 Bacillota bacterium | reverse complement strand
GCGGAGCCCTGGCCGCCTTATATGAGCTTGAGGAAACCTGGGTTGACTTGGGGAAATAACTAGAAAAAGCTAGGCCAGCACTTTAACGCATAGCGTTCCCGCTCGAAAACTTGTGGGTGAATGCTTCCACGATGGGCAAAAAATCATCCCAAGCTCTTGCTGAGAAGAAATAAGGTTGGAGCAATGAGGAAAAGGAGCGAAAGATGGAATCGTTAAAAAAACCCGTTGGGATCCGGGATAATGAAGACAAAGAATTATTGGCGTGGTCACCGCCGAGGAAAGAACACGGCCGGGCAGATTTTACCACCCAAGACCCCTGGCGTATTCTCCGTATCCAAGGGGAGTTGGTGGAGGGTTTTGATGCCCTCTCCAGTCTCCCCAAGGCGATTGCCATCTTTGGCTCGGCGCGCCTGGGTCCGGAAAACCCTTACTACGAGGCCTGCCGCGAGTCTTCCCGACGCTTGGCGGAAGCCGGATACGCCATTATCACTGGGGGCGGACCGGGACTGATGGCCGCCGGTAACCAAGGCGCGTTTGAAGTGGGCGGAACCTCGGTGGGTTGTAGCATTGAACTCCCAGAAGAGCCCGTCGCCAATAAGTACCAGACCATCGCCCTCCGTTTCCGCTATTTCTTTGTCCGTAAACTGATGTTCGTCAAGTATGCAGTCGGATTTTTAATCTTTCCCGGAGGTTACGGTACCCTTGATGAATTGTTCGAAGCCCTCACCCTTGTTCAGACCGACAAGATCGAACACTTTCCCATCATCCTCTTTGGCACCGCGTACTGGCAACCCTTGCTTGATTGGTTAAAGGGGCCGGTTCTTAAAGCCGGTTGTATTGGCGAAGAGGATCTAAAGTTGTTTTCCGTGACCGATGACCCCCAAACCGTAGTGGATCTGGTTAAGCAGACCGCCGGCGACTAGTACCAACCATTCCCCCTTCAAAGTTCACGTTCTCTATTCTATGCTCTACATTCTATTCTCTTTTCCATCCTCCGATATTCGTCTTGCAATTACCCCGCACCGCATTATTCGTTCCCGCGTTATCATGGCTAATCTGCCCGGTAACCACCGAACCCGGCCGAATAAATGACCTCGCCGCTTTCTATCACCCATAAAGCTTCAACACCATCCATCCCTTCGACAAGCCCCTTGCCAACCGCAAGGGGCAGATTAAAGAGGGCCGTCGACAGCGCATCCGCAAGACCGGAGTCACGGCAGATCACCGTTACGTTCGAAAAATAGGCCGCAGGCATCAGGGTTTTCGGGTCAATGATATGGTGGTACCTTGTTCCGTCTACAGTGTAATACCGCTCATAAGAGCCGCTCGATACAACCGACTCACCCACGATCAAGACGTTACACAGTTGGGGATCGGGACTTTCGGGATCCGGGTTTTTAATCCCGATCTTCCAAGGCTTAATCCCCTTGCGGTCCGGTTTGCCGCCGATCGCCCGGATATTTCCCCCGACACTGAGCAGAAGGGAAGAAACGCCTGCGGCCTCCAGATCCTGAGCAACCCGTTCAACAGCATAGCCTTTAGCTACCGCCCCAACGTCAAGGCGCATTCCCGCCTCGGAAAGATAGACCGTTGCGGCGGCTTCATCGATGATCATCCCTTCAAGGGCAGTATGACGGGCGGCCTCTTCCAGTAGTTGCCGTGGCGGAACTTCCGCCGCAAGCGGGTCCAAGATACCGCTCGTCCTGTAATCGTGCCAGACCTTAAGCACTGGCCCAAGCGCAATGTTAAATGCGCCACCGGTTACGAAGTATTGCTCTCTGGCAAAGAGAAGCAGCGCAATAAGCTCTTGGTCCACCTGAACCGGGACATCACCCGCATGGTCATTGATGGTTTTAAGATTATTAATACCCGCATAGTCGTTATAGATGTCAAACAGCCGGTGGTATCTGGTCAGCTGTTCCTGGATCTTCTGGGCGAGGGCTGTAAACTCTTCCTTACTTTCCGCATAACCGATGACCGTGGTTACGGTATCAAAGAGCCCCAAAAACTCCGCCTGATATCTGGTTGTTTTCGGCTGACAACCGGCCATAAACATCAGCACAAAAGCGAGGAAAAAAAGGGTTAGTCGTTTCATCCTACTGTTCCTTTTCCGTATTTGCTAATCATAGACGGAGGTGGTGTTTTTCAAAGGTTCAGTCCGACCGCCCGAACTTTACTGGCCTGCTGCCTTCGCCAGGGCGGCTTGGAAATCTCCGATCCCAACGGTTACCGTCGCCAGAAGATCACGACTGACCGGCCGCTTGGCCGCGTCCACGGCAATCCCGGCTACTTCGGCGGGGGTTTTACCGGTGACGTATTGGGCAAAGGCTGCCGCTTGCTCATGCCATTCCTTCCCGATGGTGGAAGCCCGCTTCATCCCGTAACCTTCAGCCAATTCATTCTAGGATGGAAATTCGGTCGCCAACGGAGTAGTAATTTTGCCGGACGCATCAAAATCTATTCTGCTCTGTACCGCATCGATTACGCACTTTGCGATTTTACCCTTGCTGTCCACCGTAACCGCAACGACCGTGGCGTCGATTTGCGCCCGTCCCAACCCCGTACCAGCGTTGGTCGATTTGTCTACCGCGGTAATTACGGCCAGACCGGTCTTCACCTTTTCTGGCTTCGCCTTCCCACAACCCGCCAAGAGTCCAGCGCCAAGGAACACCACCAAGATTAACAGGATTAATTTTTTCATACCTTAACCCCCTTTAATAGTCATTAGTTTTCCGTCCAAAGAAACGGACATCGCCAATTAGGAACCACCGCTCATGCTAATTGATTTTTCGTACCACCCGGTCCCTCAGACCCCGATCACCGCCTTTCATGCGAAAACCAGATCCAGACCATATCCTTGTTAAAGCTACCAACTCATTCAACAAGGGCAATAAATTAATTAAGCCCCCTCCACCCTGTTTTGTTACCGGGACAGGCACTCTAAGCTTCGGCAATAGCAAAAAATTAATAATTAAGCCGACAGCAAGCCACCCAGGAAAATCAGGGCAGTGTGGGGAACCATCACAATAAGGAAATTTTTTACCGCAACATTGAAGGTCTCATCTTTGCTCTGCTGCGTAAAGAACAGATTGATGTTCTTTTGGACCGGAAACACCGTAAGTAACAGGAGCAAGCTCAGGGGCGAAAGAAATCCCAGTATAACCAGGGCAACCACCGACAGATATGCTATATAGTACAGCGCGGCGAAAAGCCACAACGCTTTCTCTCCAAGGTAAAAGGCCAGTGTGTATCTGCTAACCGCCACATCGCGTTCAACATCACATATATTGTTGGCCAGCATGATATTGGCCGTAAGACAGAACGGAACAACGGATCCGATCAGGAGGCCTAAAGCGGCACGGATCTCAATAACGACCGACAGTTTCCCACCGGCCAGCCCATAAGAAAAAAGGCCGCCCGCGGGCACATTTATGTAAAACAAGAGCGCCGGGATGACCAGCCCGTAAAAGAAGCCGGAGACGATCTCCCCGTAGGGACCGTGGGAAAGAGGAACCGGTCCGAAGGAGTAAACGATCCCAAAGAAGAAACAAAGCGCTCCGAGGAACAAAACTACTAAGTCCGACAGGTAAACAAGGTATAGTCCTAAAGCGACGCTGACCGCAAACATTAGAAGCAGGAGCCCTTTGGCCGCGCGCCGCCGAAAAGGAAGGGTCGCTTGGTTGTTTTTCGTATCGCAATAATTGTTCAGCATCGTCGCCGTTAAATCAAAACAAAACATGCCGAGGAAAAACACGGCGGTCCTAGGCAGGTCAATCTTATAACCAGACGCAAAGAGATAGGCCAATCCCATCAAAAAAGGAAAGACGCTGGTGATTTTGGTCTTGATCTCAACATAGCACAAAAACCGCTTAACTAGATCTTGCCCTCTTGTTTTCTCGCCCAAAGTCGCCGGGCTAACTTGCATCGCCGTCTTTCCCTTCCACAGTTTTTTCTATACAGCAGCTGCCTGCTTCAGCAGCCCTTCCAGACGGTTTCGTTTGTCTGGAGAGCGCAGCGCTGAGATGAGCTGCTCCGCCTTTGTTCGGCGTTCCTCAATTTTTGACCGGGTATATTCGATCCCCCCAGCGGCCAAAACAGCCGCCTTTAATTCCTGCTCCGCAAGGCCCCTTTCAATCTTGCCCCGGAGCGTTTTATCGATCTGCAAAGCATGGATGAGGGGTAGCGTCATCACCCCGCGGCGGCAATCAATCAGCACCGGTTTTTTTGCCTTTTTGGGCGAGGAGGTAAAGTCTAAGCAGTCGTCGGCTAATTGAAAGATGATCCCCATCTCTTTACCGATCGTCAGGTAAATATCGCTGACTTCCGGCGGTTCATCGGAGAGCAGGAACCCGGCATGAAAGGATGCCTGAAACAGTGCCGCCGTTTTCTCGGAGATGATCCGGAAATACTCCCCTTCGGTAAGGGCAAGATTCCCGGTATTACTAACTTCGCGGATTTCACCGAGGCAGATCTCGGTAAAGTAGGAAGGGAGCACACTGCCAACCTTATTCCGGTCCACCTCCCGGGGGGGGATGGATGAAGCAAGGTCAAAAGCAAGGCAGAATAGATAGTCACCGCAAAGAACCGCAATCTTTTGGCCAAATTTCACATGCAACGCGTCAATGCCACGGCGGGTGTCGGCCTCATCAATGATGTCGTCATGGATAAGCGTGGCCAGATGTAACAGCTCAACAGCAATGGCCGCCTGAACCGCGCCCGGACTGATTAAGCTGTCACTCCCCATGGCGCAAGCAAGCAGGGACCGGGCGCGGATCCCTTTTCCAAACGCCTGGGCAAGATGGGACGTCTGACGCCGGATCAACGGCGGAGCAGTCTGAAGAAGTTTTCCGATCTTCAGCTCCACCTGATGCATAGCTTGGTCGTATTCCAGCTTGTCCTTGGGAAGTTCGGGTTCGTTGACCGATCGCAAATGTGCTTTGTTAATATTAATCATGATAGATATATAACCGCCTAACCCAACCCAACCGCTTCCAGGCCTTTTTCAGAAGGGGGGTAATATAATAGTCGAGACCAAAGATGCTACCCGCGCCCCACAGCAGGGCGATTGCGGCAAAGAGCATCCAAAAACTTGAAAGGTACAGACCGGTGGTCGACACGAACATAAACAGCAAGACGAGCGCTAATACGCTGGCCGGTGTCGTAAACAAGCCGGCAATTAACGCCAACCCGATCAGAACCTCGGCCGCCACAACAAAAGTCTGCATCGCCACCTGCACCCAATCGTAAGGCAAAACAAAGGTGTTAAGAAACCAGTTTAAAATGGGGATATCCAGTTTGAAGGCATAATCGGCAATCGTGGAGTCGAGGACTGGCTTGCCGCTGACAAAGAGCATTTTGAAAAGGCCAAGGATATCCCAGTTCATAACCACGGTCCCCGCCGAAGCAACCGCCTCCGGTACTACTCCAGTGGCGGCGGTTACTGCATCAACCACCGCAGGTACTGCCTCCGTCGCCGCTGTCACCACATCTGGGAGTGAAGTTACCGCCTCGGTAGCAGCTGTTACTGCATCGACGACCGGGGTTGCCGCCCCAGTTGCAGCCGTCACCGCATCGTTTACTGCTGCCGCATTCGTCGCGGCATTGATTCCGTCGGCGGCCTTCCCCAGTAGAGAGTCGTACCAAGCGTTGGCCCCACCGAAGAAACCAGTAAGTTTAGGCGAACGCAACCAACCGCCAACGATCTTCATAATCCCTTCGAAAAGCCAGACGCCACCAAGCCAAAGCCGGAGGGGAACAAGGAGAAAACTGGGCGTCCGGTTGCTCAAGTGTCCACCGACAAAACTGCGTTTATTACGGATTGTGAAAAATTCATGCTTGAGATAGCTGAATACCTTATTCCAACCAAGCACCTGCACGAAATAGACGATATTGATGAAGTGTTTAGTGAACATTGCCAAGAAAGACGGCAGGTTTACCATGAACCCGGGCCGACCAACCCGCGCGACCCCGTAACGGCCACCGATAGAGATCATCACCCCGTGGAAGGTGGGCTTATACTCTTTAAGTTGGCCTTTACCGGTGATCGCGACATAGATGTTCTGCGCGACCAGGGCGGCACTTTGCTCACAGTTTTCCACCATTTGCGGAACAGGCTCGGACGCGCCCTCTGGAGTGTAGTTGATGTTATCACCGGCCACATACAGCCTTTCGTCATCAATACTCCGAAGGTATTTGTCGGTATCCAGCCGTCCCCCTTCCGCACAGGTCACGACCTCACCGGCCTTCTGGGTTATATGGGCCGATTCGATCCCGGCCACCCAGATCACCGTGCCGGTCGCCTGCCTGCTGACCCGATCCCCATTACTCAAATCGATGTAATCGGCGCCAACCGCAACGACCCGGGTATTAAGGAGCAGCTGTACGCCCATCTTCTCAAGACGGCGTTTTATTTTGGCCGAAAGCTTTTCCGGAAGGGTCGGCACGGGACGTGAAACAAGGTCGACATTGAATAAAGAGACTTCTTCCCGGTCAATCTCGAACCGTTCGCATAGAATCGGCACATATTCTGCAAGCTCCCCTGCCATTTCCACTCCCGTTAAACCGGCACCTACAATATGGAAAGTAAGCAACCTGCCCCTTTCCAGCCGGTTAGTTACGACCGCCGCCCGGCGAAATCGGTCAAGAATATGTTCCCGCAGCCGAACCGCGTCGTCGTAAGACCAGAGCGGCAGGGAATATTCCTCTGCTCCTGGAATGCATAGATAAGTCGGTCGCGAACCAGCCGCTATCACCAGATAGTCATAGGCATAGGACCCGTTACGGCCAAAGACCTTTTTTTGTTGGCGGTCAACCGACTCGATATAGTCTTGAACAAAACGAACCCGGCGACCGGCAAAGACCTTGCGAAAGCTTATTCTAATGCTGTCCTCCTCAACTCGTCCCGCCGCAACCTCATGGAGCTCGGTAAGCATTGTATGAAAGGAGTTCTTGTCGATAATTGTAATCGACGTCGTCGTGTCGTTCTTAAATTTTTTCGCTAATTTCTTGGCCGTCAGGATGCCGGCGTAGCCCCCGCCGATGATCACGATTTTATTCATTCGATCCAATCCGTCCTTTCACAACAACTTAAGTAAGAGACAAAGCCATTATTTTAGAGCGAAGAGCAGCAAATATATGTTACAATGAAGGTAAATAATATTATAATATTGGTGCATATAG
>JAAZDX010000160.1 GCA_012512605.1 Bacillota bacterium | reverse complement strand
GGCTATCCCTGTTGGTCATTGACTGTCGCTTTGATATTAAATACTTTCCTTGTAAAATCGATCTCTCCAATACTCGCGATCAACATAGGTGTAAGGAGTGAACCGGGCTCCTTTGACCGGGTGAACATATGTGGCCAGATTATCAACATCCTTGGTGCTGAGCGCTTGCATAACCGCATTGGCCAAGTCGGCAATAATTGCTTTGGCCTCTCTACTTGGGATTTCGAGGAGATTGCCATGCGCCAACTAAACTTGGAAAAAGCCTTTAATTTAAGGTTTACTGATTTAGCGCGGGCCGACGATCTACCTACACCGCGCGACTTGTCTGAACCCATCCCCACAGGCAAACTCAAAGGTTGGAAGATCGACAAAGCGGCATACGACCGCTTGCTTAATGAGTATTATGCGCTTCATGGTTGGGATAAAGAAACAAGTTACCCAACCCGCGAAACACTGGTTAAATATGGCCTTGGATATGTCGCGGACGATCTAGAGAAAATCGGTAAATTAGGTAAATAAGAACGGTTCAATAACAATCCAACAACGGTAAAAGCCCCCGATCGCAAGTATTAGGATCGGGGGCTTTTTCATACTTTTTACTACTTATTCCGCACAATATCTTTGACCTTCATCAACCGGGTCAGGTTAGCCCGTTCGTTCTCATCCAGCTTCATGGTGATGTATTTAATCTGGTCTCGCAACTGCGGGATGAGTACGTACTCCAAGGCGTTCACCCGGCGACGGGTCCGTTCGATCTCGGCCGCCATCAGTTCAACGGTCTTCTCCACCTGGGCCAGTTCGATCATGGACTGAAAGCTGTTGGCCAAAAGGTCAATAGCCTCATCAAACTCGGCCGAGGTTTCGGTCATGCCAAAACCGTTGCCTAAGGCGGGCGTCATCTCCAGTTGAAAGCGGGGTACTTCCACCCCCATCCGGGAAGTGGTCTCCGCATGTAATGCCGCTTCCCCCCGGGAAGTAGTGATCGCTGCTTCCAACACCGACCGGGAGATGACGGCCCGTGCCATGGCCATCCCGCCGAGGGCCGTATCTAAATTTTCCTCCACCCGATGGCGTAAATTCCGGTTTTCTTCGACCAGATCGAAGAAATTTTTCATCAGTTCGTCCAGTTTATCTTTGAGCAGTTTATGGCCGCGCACCGCCGTGGCCAACCGCTTTTTTAACCGTGTCAACTCCATCCGAGTTGGGTTCACCCGGATCTCCAATCGATCACCCCCAAGGCCTGAAGTAGTAGATTATTCTCTAACCTGCGCTTTCGGGAGGTATTTATCGAGATACTCTTGGCGAATCCGTTTCAATTCACCCCGCGGGATAAGGCTCAAGAGTTCCCACCCGAGGTCAAGCGTCTCTTCAATACTCCGGTTTTCCTCAAACCCTTGCCGCACATAACGGTCCTCAAATTCATCGGCAAAAGCAGCAAACTTCTTATCCAGATCCGTGAGGGCGGCTTCACCCAGGATGACCGCCAAATCTTTGGCTTCTTTTCCGCGGGCGTAAGCAGCAAAGAGCTGGTTCATGGTATCCGCATGGTCTTCACGGGTCTTGCCGGCACCAATCCCTTTGTCCTTCAAACGCGAAAGCGAAGGCAGCACATCAATGGGGGGATAGATTCCTTTCCGGTGGAGTTCGCGGCTGAGGATGATCTGGCCTTCCGTAATATAACCGGTCAGGTCGGGAATGGGGTGGGTCTTATCATCTTCCGGCATCGTCAGAATGGGAATCATCGTGATCGAACCGTCACTCCCTTTGATCCGGCCCGCCCGTTCGTAAATGGTTGCCAGGTCCGTGTAGAGATATCCCGGATAACCCCGCCGGCCGGGCACCTCTTTCCGTGCCGCCGATACTTCCCGGAGCGCTTCGGCGTAGTTGGTCATGTCGGTTAAGATCACCAACACGTGCATCCCCAGCTCGAAAGCGAGGTATTCGGCGGCGGTCAAGGCCATACGGGGGGTGGAGATCCGCTCAATGGCCGGGTCATTGGCCAGGTTCATAAAGAGAACCGCCCGTTCAATGGCGCCGGTCCGCCGGAAGTCGCTGATAAAGTAGTCGTCCTCTTCAAAGGTGATCCCCATCGCACCGAAGACAACGGCAAAGCGTTCCCCTTGACCACGCACCTTAGCTTGGCGGGCGATCTGCGCTGCCAGCTGGGCATGGGGCAACCCGGAAGCCGAAAAGATCGGT
>JAAZDX010000011.1 GCA_012512605.1 Bacillota bacterium | reverse complement strand
GCTGACTCTTAATCAGCGGGTCCTGGGTTCGAGTCCCCGATGGCGCACCATAATAAAGCGGAAGACCGTCCGGAGAGGACGGTTTTTTTTGATCATAAATAGATCAACTTGTTTTTTTAATGATATAATTAGTAACATGGAGAAAAACGACTTTCTTTTTCGAAAATACTGAGAAGAGCATTTCGTGGGAAGAGAGTGGGAGGATTTTAAGATGGAACTGAGTTGTTCTCCATCGTTCTTTCCGGAGAAAGCCCTGCCAGAATTGTTAGAAAACATTTTCACCTACACGGCCGAAGGAATGGTCTTGATTGGACCGGATTTTACCGTAAAAAAAGTTAACGATCGTTTTATCCGGAGGCTTTCGGCACCGGTCCGGAATTGGCATGGAGTAGGCATTGGCCAGCTCATTCCCGATTTCGATCCGAAATTGCGCAAGCTTTGTACCCGGGTGAAGGAAAAGAAAGAACCGTTTATTGCGGATACACTGAAGATTATTCCGGTCTACGGTCGGGACCAGGCCTTTGCCGGATGGCTATTTTTAGTTTCGGAAGGATGGAAAGGCGGTTTCGGGTTATCCTCCTTATTGCGGGGCAAAAAAGCAGGTCACCACGGGCAGGGCGGCCCAAAATTGGTTAACTTCCTCCCAAAAACCCATATTGAACAGCTCCTCTCGGCGGAAGTGGTGCTTAATAATCTGCCGGTTGGAATTGCTGTATATGATAGCGTCTCGTTACGGCTCAAATGGGCGAACTCGGTATACCGCGGGTTCATAGAAGAAACCGGGGGTGCCGTTGGGCGTACTATTTTAGAAACGATTCCAGGGGCGCAAACGAATGGACTAGTCCGTGCCTGTGATTACGTGGCCATGACGGGAGAGCCCTTTGTCGCTTCTAATTTTCGGATTGATGGTTTTAAGCGTGGTGTTGTCTACTGGTGTCTAACCATTATCCGGTTGGAACTAGTCGAACCTGAAGCACCAGTGCTTTTATTTATCGTTGTTGATCTGACCGAACAGCGTAAGACCGGGGAGCAAGTGGATGAACCGGTGAAGATTGCCGACAACGGTCTGGCCGAACTGGAAGCCATGGTGAACCGCGATATTACCCACGCGAAACAAGCGGAGCAAAAGCTGGAAGGAATACTGACCAGTGAGTGTAAGGCGCGGACCGAGGCGGAAAGGCAGGACATGCAGAAACAGGTCCTTCTAGATAATATTGGCGAAGGGGTCTTGGTGATTGCTCCTGATGGCCGGATGTTGATGGTCAACAAAGTAGCGCTAGAGATTGCTGGGGTTATAGGGTGGCCGGAGACGATTGAAGCACTCCTTTCCCCGGCCGCTTTGTTCCGGAAAGACGGCTCGGGACTGGCTCCACACGAACTACTGACCACACGCCTGTTGGCGGGCCAATACTTTACCGATGAAGAATATCGGTTAAAAAGGGCCGATGGGACCGAACGGTGCCTTTTAATCAGCGGAAATGGGGTCAAAGACCGCCAAGGACAAATTTTCATGAATCTGGTTACCATCCGGGACGTGCCCGAGTTGCGGAACTTGGAAAAAATCAGGGAGGACTATTTACATATGGTCTCTCACGATCTCCGTTCTCCGCTGGCGGTAATTCTCTCCCATGCCCAACTGTTGGGGTTAATGGCGAAAGATGAAACCAAAATTGCCACAAGTGCGCAAGCGATTGCCGTTGCTGCCTTGCGGATGAACAATATGATCGCCGATCTTGTTGATTCAACGCGGATCGAATCGGGGCAACTGGTCCTGAAGACCACCAGTATCGACTTGGACCGGTTTATCCAGGAATTTTTACTACAGATGCAGGGCGTTATGGCTGTTAAGCGGATCCACCTCGTCAAGGGAGGGCCTTTACTACCGGTCGTTGCCGACCCCAATCGCTTGGAACGGATCTTTGTCAATCTATTGTCAAATGCTTTAAAGTATTCTCCCCCCGGAACCAAGGTTGAGATCGAATTATGGGTGGATGGACCCCAGATGGTTATTGCCATTCGGGATGAGGGGCGAGGGATTGACCCGGTCGATTTACCCCGGATCTTCGACCGGTATTACCGGGTGCGGGTCTGCAGTGAAGAAGGAATTGGCTTAGGCCTTTATATTGTGAAGGAGTTGGTGGAAGCACATAACGGAACGGTTTGGGTGGAGAGCGAACCAGGACAGGGGAGCACTTTCTATTTCACCCTTCCGGTCGTGCCCCAGCAGCAAGAAGAGTAATAGAACAGTCTGTGCTGAAAAGAGGAATTTAGGAGTAGATACCGAAGATATGTCGGGTATTATTAGGTAAAGGAGTTTCCTGCAAGATGAGGACGGGTCGATTTTATTGGGGCTTTTTTTTTAGTATAGTCTTGGTGCTGGTCGGGCCGGTTGTTTTCGCGACCGAACCGGAAGTGGTGGAGTCCTGTTTTGCGCTAGAGGAGCCAGGACTGGCCACCGACCTCGATGGCATGGGGTCGGCCGCGGCGGAAGAGATGCCTGCGTTGCCTGGTCCCGAGTGGATTTTGGAAACCGGGCTAGATTTGTGGTACGGCATTTCCATGCGTGACGGTTTTTTGGTATCGTTTGATGCGGGGGCAACCTGGGACACCCGGAACGAAGGTCTCCCTTGCCGCCAGCTGGCTGGTGGGGAATATCCTGCGCTGCTGACCGCAATCGGCGTGGATCCGGGACGGCCCCAGCGGGTAGCCGTAACGACGGCGGATCGGATCTATCTTTCCGAAGATTACGGTGGATCCTGGCGGCGAATTCCTTTTAACAACGGTAGCGTGATTACAGCGGTTGCCCTTGCGCCAGAGGATGAAGAACGAATCATGGTCGGCACCTCATTTGCCGGTGTTTATGAAACGACGAACGCCGGTCGCAACTGGAGAAAGCTATCCGAGAATTTAAGTTTCCTGAAGCTTCCGCCTTATGAGGAAGAGATTGCCGCCTTGGCCTACCATCCCGAGAATCCCGAAAAGATTGTCCTGGCCTGTGGGTTCGGTAATGGTCTTTATTTTTACAATAAAACTTTAAACATCTGGGAACAACTGGAGACGGGGCACTCTAGTCGAAGATTGGTCAAGAACCTGCTTTTCCAGCGGGCACCGCTTTCCGCAGGGAATGACCATTCTTCTTCGCCACCTTGGTGGTTGCAGATTACATACGATAATGGGAACGAAAAATACACTTGGCCGTCCTTTGAATTAATATCCGTTGTGGCTGCGCCGCTTCCAGCCGTAGTTGACCAGGCGAAAGCAGACCGCCTGGCCCTTGCGGCCGATAAATACGGGATCTATGTCCGTTCTGATTTTGCCTCCGGCCGCCGGTTGGACAACCACATCCGGTTTATGAAGGGAAATGGCCTAAACGCGATGGTTGTTGACTTTAAAGATGACATGGGTTATATCACCTATGACACCGGGGTCGCTTTTGCGCACCAAATTGGTGCCGTCCTGAAACGCTTCGAGGCAAAAACGCTGATCCAAAAAGCAAAGGAAAACGGGATCTATTTAATCGGTCGTTTGGTGGTCTTTAAGGACAGCCGTCTGTACCGGCACGATAACTACCGATACGCGATCTGGGACCGCAACGGGGGTGGACCCTGGCACCATTTGGTGCCAACACGTACGGCCGATGGCGAGACCACATATGTCCAGAGGGAACACTGGGTTGATCCCTACTCCCGGGAGGTTTGGGAGTATAACCTGGCAATCGCGGAAGAGTTGCAAGCCTTGGGGGTGGATGAGATTCAGTTTGATTACATCCGTTTCCCCACCGATGGCAACCTTAGCCGTTGCCACTACCGGTATCAACCTTCTGGTGCCCGCCGGATCGACGCCTTAGAAGGATTTTTGGCCTTGGCCCGTACGCGGCTTAAGATCCCAATCAGCGCTGACCTTTACGGTTATCACTGTTGGTATCTGATGGAAGGGCTAACCGGGCAGAACATCCGCGCGTTCGCCCAGTATGTGGATGTGATCTGTCCCATGTATTATCCCTCCCATTTTCCCGCCTCCTTTTATCCCGTTGATTATTTGGACCGGGCTGAGTATATATACCGCGAAGGTTCGTTCCGCGCGCAGGCTTTGACGGGCGGCGAAAGTATTATCCGCCCTTATGTGCAGGCCTTTCGCTTGACCGGGCGGGAGTTAAGGATGACCGCACCCGTCTATAGCGAATACCTGATCAGACAAGTCACGGGAACGCTTGCTTCACCTGCGTCCGGCTTTACCTTATGGAACAACTCCAACGATTACTATATGGTTAAAAGACCCTTGGATGGCATAATTTACTATAATGACGAATAAAGGGAAACCCGGTCCCATTCACGAAATTGGCATATAATCGACGAAAGGAGTCAGAGCAGAAAAAAGAAAGGAGGAGACCAGGATGGGAAAATCTTTTTTCGTCGGTTTCCTAGTGATCTGTCTGTTACTTATGCCTCAGGTTGCTTTGGGCCTTAACACACCGGAGGTCCGGGCAAAAGGCGGTGAGACCACATTAATGTTTGTTGGGGATAAGGGTTTGCAACTGAGCACCGAATACGGCGTTACTTCCGAAGTTGGGTTGTGCGTGACGATCAGAAAAGACGCGACCAAAATCGGGGCGAAATACGAATTCGATTCCAATCTAGCCTTACTTCTGGGCGCGATTAATCAGGCACCTTTCGTCGGTGCGAATATCTTTATGCCCCTCGACGAGTACATGGGGTTCATTGGCGATCTCAGTCTTTCCCTGGCGAGTAACCGACTGACCGCCCAAATGGAATTGGGTGTGGTATTAGACCTGGTTGATAATTTGGATCTCCGGGGTGGGTTATTAGCGGAAACCGACCAAAACGGGAAGAGTTTTAGTTTTCAAATTGGGTTGGGTGTTAACTACTAAGCTGGACTTAAGATTTGTGCGGTAGTTTAGGATCGTTAGTTAGCTTTAAATGTTTGATTGGGTTTATTCTACTAAAGTATACTAGAAACAAAGGTAGGATAAAGCACTGTTCAATGTGGCCGCTCGTGTTGCTAGCGGTTTGGTAAATGCGGGCAAAGGTATCTACGCATACGAGCGACGAGTGACGAGCGACCAGCGACCAGAAATGATTTGGTAGGCAAGACGAAAAAGGGCCCTGGCTAAGGACCCTTTTTTTCGAGCATAATGGAAGTAGTAAGAAAGAAGCATAGTGGAACTTTAGATTGAACGCAGCGTTTTACCAGATACGTAACTGTTCGCACCGGCGATAGTTATTGCTAGGAAGAGAGATTAAATAAGCATCGGGTAGAAGGCCCTTTAGTCTTGGTGGAGAGAAGGAGGATGAGGATGAATATATTGATCGCCATTTTGGCTTTGAACTTAATTGTGATCTTACATGAATTGGGCCACTATTTAGTAGCGAAAGCTGCAGGGATTAGAGTTTTGGAATTTTCACTATTTTTTGGGCCAAAACTCTTCAGCACAAAAAAAGGAGAAACAACCTTTTCTCTACGACTTTTTCCGGTCGGTGCTTTTGTGCTTTTGGAAGGAGAAGAAGAAGCTTCCGATAGTGCGCGGTCTTTCAGTAAGAAGCCATTGGCGGTCAGAATGGCGGTAGTTGCCGGAGGCCCGGTCATGAACTTCCTCTCGGCCCTGTTCTTTCTCTGTGTCGTCTTTGCCGTGATCGGATACAGTTCAATGGTTCTGGGTCCAGTTCCTCCCGGCTCGCCTGCGGCTGAGGCGGGACTGATGACCGGCGACCGGATTCTCCGTTATGACGGGCGACGGGTGTACCAACCATCAGACTTCTATTCTTTTATGGCCATTAATAACGGAAAACCAAGCATTATCCAGCTCCAACGGGGTGCTGAAAAAAAACAGGTGCTCTTTGTTCCGGATATTATTCCTGCGGAACGTTATATTCTCGGTTTTGGTGCGGCCGAACCTTACGGTGAAGAATCCACACTCGTTCAGTATATTGTCCCCGATTCACCAGCGGAAGCAGGAGGGTTATTACCGGGGGACCGGATCATCCGCCTTGATGGGCAGCCTGTATCGACAAAAAAAGACATCAGTAGGCTGGTCCAGGAGAAGCAAGACCAACCGATTACCGTAACCGTCTTACGAGCCGGTCGGGAGGAGACGCTGCAGCTTATACCGAGGTTAGAGCAAGGCACCACTTTTTTCGATACGGGACTTTCCTTCCGGACGCTCCGCGGTGGAAGCGGTATGATCTTGAAACAAGCCGTTGTTTATATTTACTCGGTGATCCGGAGTGTAGTTTATAGTTTTGGCTGGTTGTTGACGGGTAAAGTCTCCCTGACCCAACTGGCGGGGCCAGTGCGGATCGTCAGCATGATGAGTGAAGCGGTGAGTTATAGCCCCACGCTCTCCTTAATCCTGCTTAACCTGTTGAACATCTCGGCCTTGATCAGCATCGCCATTGGGGCGACCAATCTCTTGCCTTTTCCGGCCCTGGACGGAGGCCGCCTCCTGCTCTTTATCCTAGAGGGGATTAGAGGAAAACCTCTTTCGCCGGAGCGGGAAGCAAGGATCTCCATGGTTGGTTTTGTGCTGTTGATGGCCTTAGCCGTTTTTGTCCTTTTCAATGACATTATCCAACTGGTCTGGGGTTAACCCCCCGGTTTACGTATAGTAAAGTAAACAAATTCGCAACAACGGCGATTAGAGGGAAAATATTCCCGATAGAGAATTCATCTCTATTAGGTTAAATTTTGCAGTGTTGGGAGGGAGGGGAAAAATGAAATATTTACCATTAAATGAGATTTCAGAAGAGATGTTTCTAGCGCACGCGATCTTTGGCAATGACGGAAGAATCCTGTTGACTAAGGGGACAAGAATGACCCCTTCCTATCTGCAGCGATTGGAAAGAATGGAATACACCCATTTATATGTTTATGAATCACCCGATGAGGAATGGGACTGCACCGGTCCCCTGGGCGATAAGATCCGGGTTGAAGCCATCCGTATTTTGCGCGAATCGCTCATTCGCGTTGTGGAGCGTAAGCCCCTTAACGAACTGTTAATCTCTTTCATTGTCGAAGGGCTTTTAAAGGATGTGTTACAACAGGAAGACCGGGTTTTTGATATTATCGATATAAAAACGCCCGACAACTATCTTTATAATCATTCCCTCAATGTGGCGGTCATTTCCGTCTTGATGGGAAGGCAGCTCAAGCTTGAACAGGAAGAATTGAAGGAACTCGCCATCGGTGCGTTCCTCCACGATCTAGGCAAAGCTTACATCAAGGCGGCGATTAAGAAGCTTCAAGCCCTTTCGGCAATGGATTCGGCCCAAATTAAACAACATACGAAAAGGGGATTAGATATTTTACGGACTAGTTTTTCGCTGAAGGTTGCCAACATTGCCTATCAGCACCACGAGCGGGAAGATGGTTCCGGTTACCCCCTTGGGCTAATTGGGGTCGATATCCCCCTCGCCGCGAAGATTGTGGGGATAGCCGATTCCTTCGATGCCATGGTCTCCAACCCGGCTTACGGTGAGCTCCTCTGGAACGATCAGGCGCTGGAGAAGTTGGCGGCTGAGAGTCCGGCCAAGTATAATCGGACGGTCGTCCAGGCCCTGCGCCAGTCGGTTGCCCTTTACCCGGTGGGCAGCATGGTGGAGCTGACCGGAGGGGAACAACGGGTTGTGGTGGCTGTTTCTGCCACGAAAATAGTGCTGCAAAACCCGGAAAAAATTTCGGACCTGCTGGAGTTACCGGTGACGGAGTTTTCCCGGATTGAGAAACGGGTTCTTTAGTTACGCTACTGAACCAAGCTTCAATGGGTTAATAATTGCACGGCTGATGATAGGAGGAGACTTAATGATTGAACTACCTTACTCCGTTTGTACCCCAAAACAGTACCGGTCACTCCTGGGGGTTAAGGATACGCAAATTGCCATCAAAAAACTGAAAGATTATTTTGAAAATGCGTTGGCGCAAGAATTGGGTTTGGTCCGGGTCTCTGCTCCCTTATTCGTAACACCTGAATCGGGGTTAAACGATAATCTGACCGGTACGGAGCGACCGGTCAGCTTTGATGTGAAAGGGTTAAACGGACAATGCTGCGAGATCGTCCAATCCCTAGCGAAGTGGAAGCGGATGGCTCTACAGAATTACAATTTTGGTCCCGGCGAAGGATTATATACCGATATGAATGCGATCCGCCGGGATGATGAACTCGATAACCTGCATTCAATCTATGTTGACCAGTGGGACTGGGAGAGGGTAATCCGACGGGAGGAAAGGACAGTTGACACCCTAAAAAAGACCGTACGGGCCATTTATCGGGTGTTACAGGAGACCGAGGCCTATATTCGGCAGTTCTATCCTGTGCTTCCCGCGGATTTACCGGCAGAGATTAAATTTGTTACTACTCAGGAGTTGGAAGACCGCTATCCGGAGGCCACCCCCAAAGCAAGGGAAGAAATGATCGCCCGGGAATGGGGGGCGGTATTTATCATGAAGATCGGGGGAACCCTGAAGTCAGGACAGCGCCATGACGGTCGCGCGCCTGATTACGACGACTGGAGCCTTAACGGGGATATAATTCTCTGGTATGATTTACTGGAGAAGGCGATGGAGATCTCGTCGATGGGGATCCGGGTTGACGCGGAAAGCCTGCAGAAACAGGTCAAGGAAGCAGGCTGCGAAGAGCGGTTGGCCCTGGCTTACCACCGGGATTTACTTGCGGGTAAGCTCCCTTATACCATTGGTGGCGGGATTGGCCAGTCGCGTTTGTGCATGTATTTCCTGAAGAAGGCCCATATTGGGGAAGTCCAAGCCTCCGTTTGGCCCGCCGACATGATCGAGGCCTGCCGAGAAGCGGAGATCTTTCTCTTGTAAGCGGATAAAGAAAAGTGCCACGGGGCTTTTACACATAGAAAAGCGATTCAAAGTTGGGGGAATGAACATGGGAGAAGTATTAGTAAAACAGATTTTCCGGGATCCCGAATCCTATTTGGGCCGTTCGCTCAAAGTTAGCGGTTGGGTACGGACCCTCCGGGTCTCGAAAAGCTTTGGTTTTATCGAACTTAATGACGGCTCTTTCTTCCAAAATATCCAGGTAGTCTTCGACGACAAGTTACCCAATTTCCAAGAGATTGCGAAACTACCGATTGCTACTGCCCTGCGGATCGAAGGCGAGCTGGTGGAGAGCCCAGGGGCGAAACAACCATGGGAGTTAAAAGCAACGGCAATTACCATCGATGGACGATCCGAACCGGATTATCCTTTACAGAAAAAACGGCATTCGCTGGAGTACTTGCGGACCATCGCCCATCTTAGGCCGCGCTCCAATACTTTTTCCGCGGTTTTCCGCGTGCGCTCGTTGGCCGCCTATGCGATCCACCGTTTTTTCCAAGAGCGGAATTTTGTGTATGTCCACACGCCGATTATTACTGGGAGTGACTGTGAAGGGGCCGGCCAAATGTTTCGCGTTTCGACCCTTGATTTAAACAGTATTCCCCGGGATGAAGCGGGTCGGGTTGATTTTCGCCAAGACTTTTTCGGCAAAGAGACCCATTTAACCGTGAGCGGACAGTTGGAAGCGGAGACTTTCTGTATGGCCTTCCGCAACGTCTATACCTTCGGGCCGACCTTCCGTGCGGAAAACTCCAATACCCCCCGGCACGCCGCCGAGTTTTGGATGGTGGAACCGGAGATCGCCTTCGCCGATCTGAACGACAATATGGTATTGGCGGAAGAGATGCTTAAATACATCATTAACTACTGTTTGGAGCAGGCGCCGGAAGAGATGGAGTTCTTTAACCGGTTTATCGATCCGGGCCTTCTTTCGAGGCTGGACAATGTGGTAAATTCTGATTTTGCGATGATCTCCTACACGGAAGCCATCGAGCTCCTTGAAAAAGCGGACCAAAGCTTTAAATATCCGGTGGCGTGGGGGGCTGACCTCCAGACCGAACACGAACGTTACCTGACCGAAAAGGTCTTTAAGAAGCCGGTGTTTGTGACCGATTACCCCAAAGCGATCAAAGCCTTTTATATGCGGCTTAATGATGACGGCCGGACTGTGGCGGCGATGGATCTATTGGTTCCGGGTGTCGGTGAGATCATTGGCGGTAGCCAAAGGGAGGAACGCCTTCCGTTATTGGAAGCCCGCATGGACGAGTGTGGGCTGGACTTCGCTGATTATTGGTGGTACCTTGAACTACGTAAATACGGCGGTACCAAGCACGCCGGCTTTGGCCTTGGTTTCGAGCGCGCGATTATGTACCTGACGGGGATGACCAACATCCGGGATGTGCTCCCCTTCCCGCGGACGGTCAATTTGGCCGAATTTTAGGCGGGTTTGCTTTTGGAGGGATAATTTTCAGGATAATTTCTGTTGCATCGGGCGATACTATTAGTAACCAAGACCAGTCGCCAAAAATTTGGTAGGGGAACCGAATTGCAGTAAAAGACGACAAAACCCGACAAAGGAGGGGCGCCAATGAAAAACCAGGTCGAGCTGGTGGTTGACAGCAAAACCTTGATGGGCGGAAACCCTTGTTGGGAAGAAGAAACCCAAACCTTTTACTGGGTGGACCTGATGGGGAGTAAAATCTATACTTACCAACCAATGACCGGGGACCGGCACTGGTTGGAAGTAAACCAGCATGTGGGGGCGTATATCCCACGGCGGGACGGGGGGGCGGTGATCGCGCTCCAAAGTGGCCTTTACCTTTTGGATCCGCAAACGAAAGAAGTGGTGTCCGTCTTTATTCCGGATCCCTCCGAGAACCGCTTCATTAGTGGAAAATGCGACTTGACCGGACGGTTGTGGGCCGGAACCTCCGATCTTCTGAGCCAAAAGCCTTGGGGAACCCTTTACTGTATGGAGCACGACCATACGGTGCGTCCGGTGTTGGTCAATGCCACCCTGCCGTGGGGGCTTGGATGGAGTCCGGACTACCGTTTGATGTATTACGTTGATACGCCGACCCGGGAGATTGTCGCCTTTGATTTCACTCCGGAGACCGGGGCGTTAAACAACAAACGGACGGTGGTTAAATTTCCGGAAGGGGTTGGTTTACCCGCTGGCATGACCGTTGATGCGGACGGAAAACTTTGGGTGGCCCATTGGCAGGGTGGCCGGGTGACCCGTTGGGATCCAGAGACCGGGACGATGCTTGCCACTGTTCTGCTGCCGGTTTCGCTTGTAACTTCTTGTCAGTTTGGCGGGAGTGCCCTTGAAGATCTGTATATCACCACCGCCCGTTATCCGCTGAACCCGAAAGAACTGGCCCGACAACCACATGCCGGTGGGATCTTCCGCTTCCGGCCGGAGGTCAACGGGCTTCCTACTCCGAAATATGCTTCCTGAAGTTTGCGGGTGGAGGCGTGGATGAAGCCGGATAACGCGTCATCGTCATGAAATGGGGTTTTTCTGCGGCCTCGTAACCGGCCTGTAGATTTTCCCGGATCTGATCCGGATCGAAGGAGAGGACATTTCCCGTTAAAGGCTTGGCTGGTGCGATAATCTGGATTGGAATCGGTCTTTTTCCCGGATAGCGCCACCAAGCTTTATTGATTGCCTGGGCGAGTTGCAGATCATTGGCTGCGATCTCGTTGAGCAGGATCTCCACCGTGCGCAGGACCGCCTTTAGGGCGCTACCGGGCTGGGCCGGGGGCAGGGACGCTTCCAGGTTGGGGCTGAGCGGGAAAGTCGTAATCACGACGATTTCATCGGGGTCCTCCTTAATCGCGGTCGCTAAAGGGGTTAGATCGCGTAAACCTCCGTCGTACCAATGCTGGCCGCCGATGGGAACGGCCGGAAAGAAAAAGGGCATACTGGCGCTGGCTAGAACATAAGCAAGATAATCCGGGTGGAACGCCGGCTGGCGACTATCAGCACACAAAAGCTTTCCGGTCTCAAAAGAGACGACCGTTACTTTGACGACGGTTCGCGGGTGAAAGAGGCGCTCCGGGTCGATTTGGCGGTTGATTAAATCCCAAAGGCCCACGGGGTTATACAGAGCGCCGCGCCAAAAAAACCGCCACAGGCTTCCGAAGAGCCCGCCCCGATAGATGCAGCGGCTCCCCCTGATCCCTAACCAGAGACCGGTTAGTTCTTCGGCTAGTTCCTGTAGCTCCTGGTGGTTTCGGGCCTGACCGAGAAAGGCGGCGTTGAGCGCGCCCCCGCTCGTCCCGGTGAACAGCTGGAAATCCAGCTTTTTTTTGTTGATCAGATGAGCAATGGCTCCGACCTCGAAGGCCCCTTTGCTCCCTCCTCCGGATAAAACCAATGCGCGTTTCATTTCAACTCCCCCAGTGATTAGGTAATTAACCAAATCGATGCTGCCGCTTGGGTAGTCTCGATCTATCTTATGAGCGAGCAGGGGAGTTGTTGCCGGGTTGTTTCTTTATCCGGAGATGGTTACACCTTGCGCATAGATCCACGGTAAAAGGGCCGAGCCAAAGTCGATGCGTTCCTGGGAAACGGCGGCGATCGCCTGAAAGAGGGCGATCAGGTTACCGGCGATCATTGTCTCACTGAGCGGATACTGAATGGTACCATCCTCAATGTAGAAACTGTTCTTGGCGACCCCTGAGAAGTCCCCGTTTGGGCTGGGTGCACCTCCAGAGAAACGGTTTAGGAGAACACCTTTTTTTACCCTTTTCAAGATCGCCGCAAAGGGTTGGTCGCCTGGAGTGACGACAAAGGCCCCACCGTCGTTGACCGCCCGGGGCAGCCCGGTTTTGTTCGCACCGTATTGGCTTAACAGAAAGGTTTTTAGAACACCGTTTTCAATGATGGGGGCGTTTTGGGCTTCATACCCATCGCTGGTGATAAAGTAGCCGCTGCTAATCTCCGGAGAAACCGGACGGGAGGCCAAAGAGAAGAGGGGACTGGCCACCGGCTGGTTCAATTTATGCTGAAAAGGACTGGTCCCGGTGATCAACGGTCCATCACTGATGGTGATTCCCAGTAACGAGTGGAGAAATCCTTCGAGACAATCCGGCGTGATAATCACCTCGCCGGTAAACTTCCCTGGGGCCTTCCGGGGTGGCTGTCCCCGGTCAGTTTCGGCCAAGAGGGTCCGGAGGGAACCGCAAGCGAGCAGATCCTTTTCAAGGTTCAGGGTAGTAAAGCCCGTGTGATTAAAGGAAGAGGAACCGGTGCCTTCTTGGGCCGAAAAGGTAACAGCAAAACGGTACCCCCCTTGGTTAACGGTAAAATCAACGCCGTTGGAATTCTGAAAATAAGTGGTCCGTCGCGTAAAATCCAGGTGGGCGTTGAGCAGTACGATCCGGGGAAACTCCACCGCCACGTCCCGGGTAAAAGTTTTAAACCTTTGGTACATCAAATCCAAGTCGGGCGCGGTCCCGCCCTTGTTAAATATTTTTGGCGGTTGGTACGCGGCGATATCATGGGCGGGGTCCGGGGCAGAAGAAGCGGCAATGGTGAATACTTCCTCAACGGCTGGGTCCAGAGCTTCGCGGTCGATTTTGTTCAAGAGGATGCTGCCTTGGCGTTGGTCTTGTAAAACCGTCAAACGCAGATGATGATCGACGGTCGTCCGGATCAGTTTCAACGCTCCATTTTCCAGATTCATCTCCGTTTTTTCCGTCTTGGTCAGGATAGTTTCGGCTTTATCGGCACCGGTTTGCTTTAAGGCGTGTAGCGCATAAGTGTTTAATGCTTTCAACGACATCCTTAGCGACCTCCGATCATTACTTGGCATTTGAGGGCGGGTCCGCCTAAGCCGACCGGGATCAGTTGTTTCTTTCCGCACATCCCCCCGCTTAACCACTTAAACTCCTGTGAAACGGCGCTCACTGTCTGTAAAACCTGAAAGGCCAGACCCGAGATGGTAGTATCCTTGATTGCCCGCCCCAGTCTACCGTTTTTCACCTCATAGCCCAACGTGACGCCGAACATAAACTCACTGGTGGCATCGGCTTGACCATTGCTGGGCCGCATTAGATAGTAGCCGTCATCGAGGGAAGCGATCATCTCCTCCAGTCTGGCCTGACCCGGCAGGATCGCAGTGTTCCGCTTCCGGATTAAAGGCTCATCCGAAAAACGGTAAGCCCGGGCGTTCCCGGTCGGAGGGACTTTAAAGTGGCGGGCGCTTTCCTTGTTATGCAGAAAACCCTTGAGGATACCGTGGTCAATTAATACCGCGTCGGTGGCCTTGGTTCCTTCGTCGTCGACGAAGATGGGAACCGGGCAAGTTTCGCCCAGCGCGGTATGGGCAAAATCAACGAGGGAGACCAAAGGACTGGCTACAATCTGGTCGAGTTTTGTCGCGACGACCGATCCGCCAAGCACCAGATCGGCTTCACAGGTATGGCCAATGGCTTCGTGGGCCAGGATCCCGGTCAACTCCGGGGCAAGGATACAGGTTTTCAGACCGGCTGCGGCATAGATCCCTTCCCGTTTCCGCATTAAATGCTCGTATAACTGATCAATCTTTGGATAGAGCGCGTCCGGGGTAGAAAAAAGGGCTTCAAATTGTCCGCGTCCCCCGAAGACCTCCTGCAGGCTGACGGGAGCACCGTCTTGCTCTACGGTTAAACTGATCTGAATTAGCGACCGGGGAAACAGAGAAAAGGCGGAAGCCCCGTCGGAAGTGAGGAGGGTCTTCTTCAGTTCGGTACGGTTCAGGGTCACTGTTCTACTGGCTAGTCCGGGGTATTTTCTGGCAATGTACTGGTCGATCTCTTGGAGAAAGGCCACTAACTGTTCCGGGCGTAGCTGCTGGCCGGTCGCGGGCGGATCGTGATGGGTGGTAACCGAGCCACGGGGTAAGGGGGGCTCGTCCTGCTGCTCTTTTAAGGCGAGAAAAGTGGCGTTGTGCGTAGCGGTGGCAACCACAAACTCAATGCCAGCGACGGTCGCTTCCGGGGAGGAAGCAAAACCCCAAGCCCCATCCTTGTAAACCCGGGCGGAGACTCCGCTGGTTGTCAGCCGGGTGTTGGTCGTGATGTTCCCATTTAAAAACCCAATGACCAAGCTGTTATTTTCCTGACAACGTAGCTCGGTGTAATCCGTGAACAAGCTTTTAAAGGACGATAAATCGATGTTCATCCGGACTTCCCTTTCTCTTAAATTTCTGAACGGATTATTAAGGATTATAACATTAAAAGAAACTCTTTACCAATCTTTATAGAAAAAACAATAAATTTGATTTATACTTGAGATAGAAATCCCTCCTTCATCTTTACCGAGAAGAGGACGATCTTATAATTGTAATTGTTAGTTTATCATTCTATCAATCATTTATGAACGGACGGAGGACTTAAGATTGCGCTATTTACCGCTGGATGAGATCGAAGAAGGAATGATCCTTGCCCGGAGTATCTTTGCTGAGGATGGTAGAACTCTACTCGCCAGAGGGGTAAAATTGACCAAAAACTATCTGCGCGAATTAAAGGCGTTGGATTATACCCACCTTTTTGTTGGCGACGAGTTGGAAGATTTTGAGGTGAAAGGGATCAGTGAACAAACCTATAGCCAGACGATCCGATCTGTTCGGGAAGTTTTTTTAAGTGCCGCGAAAAACCAGAACCTTGATTTTAAAGAGGTACTGGATGTGGTGGACTTCATGGTGGATGAAGTGTTGAATGAAGATGTTATCTATAATATATTTGAGATCAGAAACCATGATAACTATACTTATCTGCATTCGGTTAAGGTTGGCGCCATCGCCATTATTATGGGGAAAAACCTGGGTTTGGCCCGGAAACAACTTAAGGACCTGGCGGTTGGCGCCTTGCTCCATGATATTGGGAAAATGTGTATCGATAATTCGATTTTAGAAAAGAAAGGACGCCTCACTTATCAAGAGTATGAAAAGATGCGCTTCCATCCTAAATACGGTTTTGACCTCTTACGCGGAGCGCCGGGTTTAAGTTTGTTTTCTGCCCACGTTGCTTACCAACACCACGAACGCGAGGACGGCTCCGGTTATCCCCGCGGACTTAATAGCGATGAGATCCATCTTTACGCCAAAATTGTGATGGCTGCCGACTCTTACGACGCCATGACTTCGGGGCGTAGTTACCGACGGACATTGTGGAGCCATGAGGCTTTGGCACAGTTAGCCGCCGATGCGCCGGAAAAGTACGATCCGAAGATGATCAAGATTCTAGGACAGTCTGTTGCTTTATACCCGGTGGGAAGCGTCGTCTTGCTAAATAACATGGAAGTGGGATTGGTCACCGACGTTACCCGTGAAAGCGTCAAGATAGAATTTTTAACCGGGACGGACAAGGGGAAAAGGATTGCATTAAGGGCGAATGACTTATTAAAAATCGAAAGGCAGCTTTCCTAGAAAAAGCTCACTCTTAACATAAAATCGCCTTGACAAGGCGCGCCCTCTTCATTATAATAGCTTGGGCAGTTTTTCCCTGATTATGTTGTTTTGTGCCAAAAGAGGAGCGGCGCTTTTTACTTTATGGTAATTAACTGAGGAAGGAGAAAAAGTCCTGGAAGAGATTATCGCCTTTTTAGAGAAAAATAGAACCAGTGATTGGCGGAAGAACGCAGCTTTTTTAAAGGAAAAGGGGCGCCTCCGGCTCTTGGAGGCCGGGCGTGATCTCCGTGTTTATCAATTTGTTTCCTTTAATGGCGAACGTTTGAAGATTCGCTTTTTCTGGGATGGAAAGGTGAGCCATACCCAGATCCTTAATGAGCAACGGGTCGCGGAAAAAAGGTAAACAGAGTGGTCGTTTTGACCACTTTTTTAATATTTGGCATAATTAAACCAATAGTGAGCACAAAGGAGAAAAGGAGCAATACTTGATGAACGAAGAAGAACTACGGTTGATCCCGACGACACCAGGGGTTTATATGATGAAAAACGAAGGGGATCAGATCCTCTATGTTGGGAAAGCTAACTCCCTTCGCCATCGGGTGCGTTCCTATTTTCAGCCAGCGAAGAAACACCCGCCGCGGATTGCGCGGATGGTGGAACAGGTAGCAAAGGTTGATTTTATCACGACCGCCTCCGAACTTGAGGCGTTGGCGTTGGAATGTAATTTAATCAAGGAGCATCGCCCCAAATATAACGTGCGTCTCCGCGACGATAAGCAGTATCCCTGGTTGAAAGTGACTTGGCAAGAACCCTATCCAAGGGTGTATATTGTCCGTCGTCCGCAACGGGACGGCGCCCGTTACTATGGTCCGTTTACGGAAGCCGGAGCGTTACGGGAGATCCTCCGGCTTTTACGGAAGATCTTTCCGCTCCGTTCCTGTAAGCGAAGTTTGAAACCAGGGGAACGACGCCGTCCCTGTCTAAACTATCATATTGGCCGTTGTTTAGCCCCTTGTTCCGGTGCCGTCGAGGAAGAGGCCTACCGCCAGATGATCCAGGACTTTTGTCGAATTTTAGAAGGCCATACCGAGCAATTGGAGGCTAAACTCAAGGAAGAGATGGAAGCGGCTGCTTCCCGGCAGGAGTATGAAGAAGCGGCGGTGTACCGTGATAAGCTACGCGCTTTACAAAAGGTTGTCCAGCGGCAGACGGTCGTCTCGACGGCCCCCGTCGACCGGGATGTTTTCGGGTTGGCCATGACGGAAGAGGGTTGCTTTATACAGGTGCTTCAGATTCGCCGGGGGAAACTCATTGGTAAAGAGGGTTTTCTCTTCACAGACCTGGTTGGCGAAACCGAGGAATTCCTCCGGAGTTTTCTCCTCCAGTACTATGATGAACTGGACTACATCCCCAAAGAGGTGATCCTCCCGGTGCCGCTGCCCGACAAAAAGGCGGTCGCCGCTTGGCTCGCGGAGCGAAAAAAACAGAAAGTAGATTTAATCCAGCCAAAACGGGGTGAAAAGTTTCAGCTTTTACGGATGGCCCAGGAAAATGCAGAGATTCTTCTCGCAGGAGAGCTGGCCCGGCGGAAACAGGCTGCTGCCGCAACCCGACTGGCATTGGAACGTTTACGGGATCTGTTGGCGCTCCCGGCGCTTCCAGAACGGATTGAAGCTTACGATATTTCCCACTGGCAAGGGGAAGAGCCAGTGGCCGCGATGGTGGTTTTCCTTGATGGACGGCCGGCACCGGAAGCGTACCGGCGGTTCCGGATTCGGGACATAACTAAAAACGATGACTATGCGGCCCTCCAGGAAGCGGTTGGCCGCCGGTTCTTGCACGGGCGTAAAGAGCAGGAAGAAGGGGAGGCGAACCCCGGTTTTCTGCCTTTCCCTGATTTGCTGGTGATCGACGGCGGGAAGGGTCAATTTAACGCGGTCTGTACAAAGTTGGCCGCGCTCGGGTGGGCAGAAATACCGGTGGTCAGTCTAGCGGAGAAAGAGGAAGAAATCTATCAGCGCGACGGCGAAGACCCATTGCGCTTACCCCGGGACGATCAAGCCTTGCACCTTTTGCAACATCTGCGGGATGAAGCCCACCGTTTTGCTTTGGCCTTCCACCGGGCTCGGCGGCAAAAACAAAGCTTTGCTTCGGCTTTAGACCAGATCAAAGGGATTGGTCCCAAGCGGAAAAGGGCGTTACTACAGAAATTTGGGTCGCTCCGTCAGATTCGTGAAGCCTCTTTAGAAGAGCTGTTGTCAGTGGAGGGGATGACGGTCAGTGCGGCGCGGGCGGTTTTGGAGGGATTGGAGGAGATGGAGTAGGGTGCGCGCCGGGGTAAAGGCGCCGGGCTTTAGATTAGGAAAAGAACCCATCATAGCTTCCACATCCCACCTCCTGTCGTTCACTTTCAACTTGCAGTCCGCGACTTCCATGTGGCTCGGCGTGCTTTAATCTCCGCTTCGCTAAGAATATTACGCCAAGAAATTAGAAATTCAAGGCGAGAGGAAACAACAATAGGCCTCGAATGCAGGATAGCGATCATGCCACAGGAGACGAGCAACGAGGGATAGAAAGCATTTTTTTGGGTGAATGCTTAAATTATACAAACAGAGTTAAAATATACATAAGGGTGTTTAGCAGGAGTTATGTCTTAAAAAGCGAAATACTAGGGCAGAGCAACGGACCATGAAAAACTCATAACACTACCCAAGGAACAGTCAAAGTTTTGAAGTTTACTACACCTGCGACAACCGATCGGTGTTAAGGAGGT
>JAAZDX010000159.1 GCA_012512605.1 Bacillota bacterium | reverse complement strand
TATCCGCCCGTGATCCGGGGGAGATTAAGATGAGACAAGTGGCGGTGGCTGAAGGTTTTCGCGGAATCGGGATCGGTACCCGGCTGGTCCGGTATGCGGAGGAATATGCCGAAAGGCTGGGGTACGAAAAGATCCGTTTGCATTCCCGGAAGACGGCGGTCGGCTTCTATGAAAAACTTGGCTACCGGAAAGTGGGGACGGAGTTTCTGGAAGTAGGAATTCCCCACTACGAAATGGTTAAAGAACTAAAACAACCGCTGTTAACGGGTTTGGCAAGACAGCAAAGGGTCAAGGTTTAAAAAAAGGAAAAAGGCAAAGGGGGAGGCGGCCCCCTTTTTTACTGAAAGTGGATGGGAAACGGCGGGAAAAGGGAGGAGATACGATGGTCAGTCAAACGTCGCTTGTGTTTATGATTATTTCGGCGGTCTTAGTCTTTGTCTTTCCGTTGGGGGCTATAGTCTACCTCTACAAAAAAGAAAGGATCTCCTGGAAAGCCGTAGGTGTCGGGGCTTTAACCTTTATCCTTTTTCAGATCGTGACCCGGATTCCCCTCCTTTCTTACCTTAGTGCCCAACCTGGATTTCAGGGGATGATGGGAAATCTGTTCTTTAGTGCGGTTTTGGTTGGTGGGCTCTCGGCCGGGGTGTTTGAGGAGATCGGCCGCTATCTTGCTTTTCGCTTTCCTCTCCGGCGGGATCTGTCTTGGCAAAATGGGGTGGCCTACGGGCTGGGTCACGGGGGAATTGAAGCCATCGTGCTGGTTGGCATCACCTATATTAATAACATTGTGATAAGTTTAATGATTAATACGGGGCAATTTGAAAACTTAATTGGCCCGGGCTTGGATGCGGCAACCGCGGCGTTGATCAAAGACCAATTGATTAACACCCCGCCCATTTATTTCTTAATCGGCGGCCTTGAAAGGTTCTTTACCCTATTTATCCAGGTAGGTTTGTCCCTGGTGGTACTTTACGGAGTAATAACGCGCCAAATAAGATATTTGGTTTATGCGATTCTTCTTCATACCTTGGTGAATGCTCCCCCCGTTATCCTGCTGGAAAGGGGTGTAAACATTTGGTGGGTGGAACTCTATGTGTTTATCGTGGCGGCTTCGGCCGGTTTCTGGATTGTGCGCGCCCGGTCGTTATTTAACCAGGAGACCACAAGAAACGGGGTAGAAGGCTTAACCGCCGAAGACGGGGCCGAGTACGAAGGGGGATAATGGGCGAACAAGGATAGCTGGTGCTGGTTGTCCCTATGTCTAGACCTTTGAGCTTGAAGAAAAATTTCAACGGCTGTTCCATATTACGCTTGGAATAACCTTAGCCGCGGGAAAAGTTGGTTTGGACCCAACCCCCGAGCCAGTTGAACGGACGTGAAAGAGACCATGGACCCATAACTGACCCAATAATACGGCCGGAAAAATCTCCAGATTATATTAAAAGAAGACCTTAAAAATTATTTTAAGGTCTTCTTTTAATCCATTTGCAATCGCCCGCGGTTAGTTTTATTCGATGACCACAGCGGTCCCCGAGGCGGTGACCATTAGCATGTTTCCGCCTTGGCCGAGAACTTCATAGTCAATATCCACGCCAACAACGGCATTGGCCCCTAATTTGGCGGCCCGTTGTTGCATTTCACCGATGGCGTCCTCGCGGGCTTTGATCAACTCTCCCTCGTAGGAACCGGAGCGCCCGCCGAAGAAGTTGGAAAGCCCGGCGGCGAAGTCTTTGAGAAAATTAACGCCGGAGATTACTTCCCCGAAGACAATACCCTTGTATTCCACAATTTTACGGCCTTCGACGGTAGGAGTGGTAGTAACGATCATGATTCGTCCCCCTTTTTTTGGTATGGAACATAACGTCGTTCCTATTATAACAGATTTAATACCGACAATAGGGAAAAATTACACTGTAATGAAATTTTTTATGAGCCCCTTTCCCCGTGAAGTGCACTCCAAATGTTAGACGTAGATTAGCATTTGGAGGTATAGGTCACGGTCAGGATTGGAAAGGGGTTTTCCCTATAGCAAAAGCATAAACCAATCTTTGCTTGACGGCAGCGGATTAGGGGATTATACTATTAGTTAATTACTAAATTAGTAGACTAGTTAATAAGTAAACCAGTAAAACATTAATTAGTTGCTTTCCGAATTGCGTAATTCAGTTATTAGGATTTGACCCATACTGTTAATGCTGTAGGAGGGAAGACGATGAAGATTCCGACGACATTAAAACACAAACCCGTTATTGTCTGTGAAAACTATGAGAATGTGGATGGCCGAGCTGCTTACCGGTCGGAGGCCAAAGGTCTTTCTTTGGGGTTAGCCCAATGGAATGCCCGGGGAAAGGTCGATGTTTCCGCGAAAGTTTGGCGGCACACCGGTGAAAAATGGTCCCGCCAGTCGGAGGAGCTACCACTGCACCGCGTCTTAGACCTGGCAATCATGATCAGCCGGACCAAGCTTTATTTTCAAGAAGAAGCCTACCGCTGGGCAAAATTATATGATCCGGAAAAGCCTGTACTTGAACGGGTGGGGTTGCAGGGTGACGCCATGACCGTGGCGGTCTGCACGGGCAACGAGCGGATTGACGAGGATATCCAGTTATTCTGGCAAGCAATGAGCAATGATGATGAATTGATCGGAGAACGCCTACGTACTCTGGCGCGGATCCTAAGGGAAATGGGGTATTAGCTGTGGACCGAAAAAAGGAACTGAAGCAATTATATAAACAGATGAAACCGGAGATGGGGATTTTTATCATCCGGGCGCTGGATGATGGCCGTTGTTACCTGCAGGCAACAGCAAACCTAAAGGGAGCAATCAATAGTACGAAATTTAAACTAGACGCGGGATGGCACCCCAACTGTGAGTTACAGCGGGCATGGCAGGAGCGGGGCGCGGCGAATTTTTCCTTTGCGGTACTGGACAAACTGGAATATGATAAGGACGAAACCAAGACCGATTACAGTGAAGAACTGGAAATCCTCCGGCTGATCTGGGAGGAAAAACTGGCGCAAGAGAAGACGGTCTTCTTTTAGACGCAATTATGGTCCTGAAAAAGCCAATAATTACTAGTGTTTGCACACAACTTTTTTTCGACAAAGACGTTTGAATTAAGGAGTGGTGTTTTAGGTTAAAAAGGAGGCAATAGATTGCGGAAAAATATCGCTTTTTTAATTTGTATAATGATCGGGTTCGTCCTTGCTTTTTTCTTTAGCTACAGTGGTCTTTTGTCGAAGAAGGAAGAAAAGGTGATGGCCGGGTACGCCGCCTTGTTGGCCAAGGAAGATTTAACCGTCGCCGAGGTTATTGCCTATGTGGATCAGCATATTGATGAAGTCGCCGCCGAAAATGCGGGAAAACTTGTCTTAGGGCTGGAGTGGATCCAACAGGAGAAACTTCCCGCTTGGCAAAGGCGTTATGATGACAGCGCTTTGCAAGCGAAGATGGCCCAGGTTTACCAGCGTAACTGGGCGCTGGAGGATTTTAAGACGGCTGAGGATGAAGAGGTCCGGTATTTGGTCGCCGCGACCATCAAAAATGGGTACAAGGTGGAGACCGCAGAAGGACAATTCTTTCCGGTGCTTGACTATACTTTCTACCGTAAGTACTTTGAAGCGATTAGCGCTGATTTAACAGCCTATTTTGAATTGATGGCGGTGGAATCGGAAGTGACGCCGGTAAAAGATGGGGCGCTAATGATCAGCTGGGAGGAAGTTCTTCAGCGGGCGAAGCGCCAAGAACAGTTTATCGACGGGTACAGCGGCTCGACGCAGGTCGAACCGGTGCGCGCCCTCTTAAAACGTTATGTCACCTTCGCCCTATTCGGTTGCAACAATACCCCGTTATTTGCTTATCAGACGAAAGAAATGGACCCCGAAGCAAAATTGGCTTATAATATATTTGTTGCCCAAGAAACAGAGGGGAATTTTGCCGCGTTGATCAAAGAGTATCTTCATGTCTTAGCCGCCAATGATTACCGGTTAACGGAAGAAGTGGACGCCTATCGGCAAGCAGCGGCCGCCGCCTGGTAAATCCTGGTGCCGTTCGGGGGCGTGCGGTTATGCCAGATTAAGTTAGTTAATGTTGACCGCCGGATTAGTTTTTCGGCGGTCAACTTAGCAAACACGACAGGTCAAGAAGATGATCCGTCCGGGACAGGTGGTTTTCCGGCGTAATTATAGGCTATTAACAAAAACTATACATATAAGTTAGTCCTATTATCTGAAGATAGTGGTAAAATATAAGCAATTATAAAAGCTTGCATAAGGAGGAGAAGTTCCTCATGATCATGGAAGGTACGTTTAAGGCCGGTCAGGACATTGTGGAACGGCTGAAGGGTGGAGTAATCATGGATGTTACCACCCCCGAGCAGGCTAAAATTGCAGAGGAGGCAGGGGCTG
>JAAZDX010000158.1 GCA_012512605.1 Bacillota bacterium | reverse complement strand
GAGGAACAATATAACCTGGACCTTTGGGTCGACCGCCGCTTACGGTGCTATTCTTGGACCAAGTTTAACATCGTCACCGGATCAACCGGGTTTTCCTGATGATAAAGGCAAAAATGGATCCCAGGTGCCGGGCCGCAACTGGTACGCGCACTATAACCCAAAAGCGTCCCCTGCTCTACCTTCTGTCCAGTGGAGACCTGAATTCCAGTGAGATGGCCGTATAAAGACTCCCAGTCATTACCATGGTCGATCACAACAATCGTCCCGAGCGTGACATCGGTTCTGATCACGCCCACCGTACCAGCGGCTGCGGCCACGACGGGCGTTCCAGGGGCAGCGGAAAGGTCAACTCCGGAATGATAGTGCCATTCACCGGCTTTTTTCTCCCAACCGCTCCGCTTGGTTATTCTCCCGTTTACAGGCACTGTCAACTGTAAAGGGGTGAAGAGCGGCTCGGATTCGGCTTCCGACGCGTCCGGGACCGGACCTTCCCCATTGATCCGGGCCTGCAGCGCGGCCAGATCCGCTTGCAACTCCTGGAGTAAAGTTTCATAATCGGGAGTCACCGTCTCCGCCGACATCGCCTTCTCGTCGACCACCAAAGGAAAGGGTGCAGCCAAAGGACTGATCCGGCGGCCGATTCCCCAACCGGCCGCCGCCAGGAGGAGAAAACATAAAGCACCGCCTAGTAGCCGCCAACGCAGCCCGAAACGGGTCAAACCCCTACGTCCCAGCCGGAGGGTTCGGGTTATGAGTTGTTTCCACCAGCTTAAGCCTTGGGTCCAACCCATTTTAAAGTCTAATTTTCCTTGCTTATTTTTGCTCATCTCGTCACCTCGGAGGACAGAATATATGCTAGTTTTCCCATTAAATCCTGATTTATCCATCCCGCAGACAGAAAAAGAGCGGCCCCGTCGGCCGCTTCTCTTCTCTCGTTTAATGATAACAAACAGTAACTTAAAGAAATACTTTCTGATCTCGGCTATCCACGCCGCAAGTCGGCCATCCGACGATGACCAAGCCCTGCCAAGCTCCGATCCTTTCATGGATACAGGCAAAGCGCCAGTGAGGATGACTACCGGCGGATCCGTTTTAGTTGAGGCGCAGTTTTTTTAGTTCAACGCCCTGATAGTAATAATGGAGAATTTCCTGGAAGGTCTTGCCCGCCCGGGCCATGCCATCGGCACCGTACTGACACAAACCAACCCCGTGGCCGTAGCCGACCGTCGTAAAGACCACTTTACCATCGCGGAGACGAACGGTAAAATTGGTAGAAGCCAACCCCAACCGGGAACGGAGCTCGGCACCGGAAAAAACTTGGGTCCCGATTTGCATGGTATCTACCCGTCCACTAGGCGTCCGCTTCAGCGTTTGCAGCGCAAGGCCACCGGCCGCGCTTTCCCCCACCATGCCGAGGGCGGATAGGAACTCCTGGACCGTAAAGACCTTTTCCTGTTGGTAACGGGGGGAATGTTGGCCGAAGGAGCAGGGCACGCTCTTCAGATAAGGAATGGATCTGCCCCACAGCTCTTCCGCATTGGCGGTCTGCGGACCACTGGTCGAATGGTACAGCGCATCAATGGGTTGACCGTCATAGGTAATGATCAGACCGGAGGTGGCTTCCACCGCCGCACTGATCTTTCGCCAGTAACGCCGGTATCCCCAAAAACCCCATTTGGCGATTAACTGTCGCCGACTGAGCCAGGCTTGGGAGTCGCTAACATCGTTACTTAGATCGGCACCCGGAACCGCCGGGTAACCGGTCCCGCCGAAACGCTTCATCCGCCGGACCGCCACCGTCCGGGCCGCGACCGCTTGGGCTTTCAACGCTTCCAAACCAAACTCGGCCGGCATCTCGGCGGCAACGACCCCCTTAACATACTCTTCTAAAGCGAGGGGAACTGTTTTTTTTTCTTCTTTTACATAAAGGTGGACGGTGATTCCTGGCGGGGCGGGTGTGCATTTAACCAGCAGAAGCGGCAATAAACAAAGAAGCACGAAGAAAAAAAGAAAAAGGCCGAATACCTGTTTCATCCGCATCCTCCGTCGGCAGTTTAATATTCTACCCTATGCCCGAAGAAGGAGGATTATGCGCCTTCCCAGCAGGTGGCCTTTTATTTAATCGCTGCGTTAACCATTGCTTTTCCGGCAGTCAAACCCGAAACTGCCTTAAACGTTCAGCCCAGACCTTTGGCAGTTCCACTTCGAGGTACACGCCGGAAGCCCGGTATTCCTCCGTATGCACCTTCCCCTTTTCGTGGAGCAGTGAAAGGTAGCCCCCTTCCGTAAAGGGAATGAAAAAGGTACCGCGGTCAACATGGGCGGAGAGCATCGCCACTATTTTGTTTTTTAATCCTTCGACACCAGCACCGGTCTGGGCCGAGATCGCCACCGCTTGCGGAAACGACCGCACAGCCCGGAGAACGGTAAACTCATTCTCGACTAAATCCATCTTATTTAACACGGTAATAAAGGGCTTGTTTTCAAGCCCCAGTTCCCGGAGGAGTTTTACCCCGGCCAAGTACTCCTCCTCCCGAACGGGACTGGCCAGATTCACCACATGCAACAGCAGATCAGCCTCGTAAAGCTCTTCCAAAGTCGCGCGGAACGCATCAACCAACTGGTGGGGAAGTTTCCGGATCAATCCCACCGTATCAATGAGTAAAGTCTCCAGCTGGTTCGGGAAAGTCAGCCGGCGGAAAGTCGGATCCAAGGTGGAGAATAACCGGTCTTCCGCGTCGACGTCGGCACCGGTCAACAAACGAAAAAGGGTGGATTTCCCCGCGTTTGTATAGCCGACCAACGCCAAGACGGGCCAGGACAGGCGACGGCGGGATGCCCGCTGTAACTTCCGGTTGGCTTTAACTTGTTTTAAACGCCGATTCAAAACGGCAATCCGCGCCCGGATCCGCTGGCGGTCTGCTTCCAGCTTGGTTTCGCCCGGACCCCGGGTGCCAATCCCCCCGGCTAGTCGGGAGAGGCTGACCCCTTCCCCGGTAAGCCGGGGCAGAAGGTATTCCAATTGGCCCTTTTCCACCTGTAACTTCGCCTCTTTGGTGCGCGCCCGCTGTGCAAAGATATCCAAAATCAACCCGGTCCGGTCGATAATCTTAACTCCCAGTTCTTCCTCGAGGTTCCTGGCTTGGACCGGAGTAAGTTCATCATCAAAGACCACAAGGACAGCCCCTTCTGCACTGACCAAACCTTTTAGCTCCCACAGTTTCCCTTCAGTTAGAAAAAAAGCCGGATCAGGTTTGGCGCGACGTAGAACAAGTCCTTCCACAACCTGGCCCCCGGCCGACTCGACTAAAGCGGCGAGCTCATCTAAACTCCCACCTTCTTCACTACCGACAATAATCGCTTTTTCCCGATGGTCTTTTACCACCCACAACCCCCCATGTTCTGTCTGATAAACAACGATTTAAATATGTGTTTATGGTTTATGCTTATATAGTTCTTAGATTACTCCGCTTACTTGAAGTTCGTGGTTACTTGTAATTACCCGCAATCAATCCCAACCAGCCGTTTTGTAGTGTTAGTTTTCAATCCCCGGATAGAAGGTAGCCGTCTGATAATTTGCCGCATAAAAGTCCGGATAAAAATTTACCTGACAGTGGAAAATTTTCAACCGGGTCTGGAGCGTATAGGTTAAGTGTTCCATTCCGGGGCGGGCCATCGCACTATGACCCAGATCGATCATTTTAATATTATGCCGGGAAAGATAAGAGAGGGCAAACCGACCTAGTTCGGCGGAGAGAAAAGTATCACACCCCCGGGCAATATACTTGTCCCACTTATCCTGGTAGAAGGGGGCAAAGCCCGTCCCGGAGATCAGGAGTACATTACGGGCCTTCGCATTTAAGTCGCCAACATACGGTAGGAGCGGTGTGTTTAAGAGACGCTGACATGAGAAGAGCAGATCACGCAGGCTCATCTCGAGCCGACCATTAATCAGCTCTCCATCTTGGACCGGTTCGCGGAGGTTCAACAAACGGGCCAGAACCGAAGTATTTCCGTCGGGTGCTTTATTCCAGGCGCTGTGCAGAACCAAAAAGCCCATCTCTTGCCCGGCAAAAAGCTCTTCGTCTTGCTCGAAACAGGGGTGGTGGGAAATTAACAGGTCAACACCGTCTTGCTG
>JAAZDX010000157.1 GCA_012512605.1 Bacillota bacterium | reverse complement strand
GTTCTTGATCACCGCCGTCACCGGGTATGGAACCGGCGTCAGCTTTTCATCCACCACCTTTAACCCCGGTGGCGGGCTAACCTTTAGCGTTAATTCGGCCGGTTTCAACACCCGAATGCTCCTTTCCACCTTGTTTTCAGGAACATTGATTGCCGAAGCCACCACCGAAAAGGGAGCAAGTGGACCAAAGACCGAGCCTGTTGGCCTGACCTGCCAGTGTAACTGGGTTACTTCTCCCGGGTCCAACTTTCCAATGTAAATATCGGCGGGTCTTCCTCCCGCGATCCGAAGGGCGGACGGTAAATTCAAGCGAGCCCGCACACTCATCGCCGGGGCCACCCCAGTATTCTGGATATAAGCCACTACCGAGAAGGGTTCAGCATCCTCAGCGTAAACAACCTGTGCCGGAGAACTGACCCCTAATTGGAGTTGACCAGGAACCACGGTTACACCACCAAGCCCGTAGTAAAGGACATAGGTCATACTCCCGGCGGCCGGAATCGTAACCGGTTGCCAAAGATAAACCGCGGCGCTGTCTAATTCAAACTCACCCGCCCGGGTAAAGTCCCGATCCGGGACTAAAGGCGGCTCCCAGTGGTGATCAGCCACACTCCCCCAGTTCGTAAAGTAAAGAAGATCCGGGGGCGTCGCCTCTCTCCCCTTTAGGGTCCCTTGGGCAATAACCTTTGGGTCAGTCAGCGTATCAAAAGCCTGCCAAAACTCGGGCAAGCGTTCTTGATCAAACACCGCATCTGTTTGCACCGCGGTTTCGCTGATCCGAAACGGTGCGCCGTCATTCTCCCCCAACATCGTATCAATCACAACCCGCAGCCCGATCTCATGGGGCACCTGGTCCCGGTTAATAATGGAATACTTAATTTTGGTTGTGTCTGGATAACCGGTGGTGGTACTCTCAACAATCGAAATCTCCTGGATCACATCAACCGCACCATAGCGGCAGGTCATCGAGATACTTTCGGTCGCGCTATCCCAGGACGGACCGCTGACGACGGTACCGTATTCGCCTGTCCCACCAGAACGTCGACGCGTTCTTCCACCAAATATGTAGTTCTTCTCATCCAAACGAATGGTGGTAAAGGAGGTCCAGGGCTTCTCATAACCATAGATTAAGGGTTTTTCCTCGTCTCCGGTCCGGAGCGGATCGCCACCGGTAACCTTAATCCCAAAACGGCCGGTCGCATCGGCGGAATTATTAACGGCCACCGCAATGTATTCGTTCTCCAAAATTAAACGTTCCGGATCCCGGTAAAGAGATTCCGGAACCACCGGTTCGGCACTGTTCACCCCTAGGCCAGCCCCCGCGCTATCCGTCGAATAAACCATTGGGCCCTGGGCTTGCAGCGTAAGGGTGGTTGCTAAAAAGCTCATGCCGATGATCAAGCAAAAAAGCCATCTCTTCTTGCTTTTTACCTCCAAATTATGCTCCTCCTTCCTCCGTTGAAAGGTAAGCTGCTTCCCCCACAGCCACCGGTTCCACTTCATACTTCCCGTTCTCTGGATTATAAAAATACCTGATTTCCATCTGTAGTTTATAAGGTTCTGACGCTGGTTTAAAACGCAACTGGCCTGAATTAACCAAGCGCTGGCCATGCTCATCCAAAACCCGATGACCCGAAGAAACCAGCATCAAAGGTTCTTTGAGAAAAGTCCCTTCTGGGGTGAGATAGATCTCAATCACAACCGTTCCTTCAACCCCCAAGTGTTCCGCATTTTTAGGAAAAGTAAAGCTGGGTATAAACCCAATCATCCCACTTGCCCGCCCTAAAGCCGGTAAAACCGGTGCGGCGGGTGTTTCTTCTTCGGCGGTTACTTCCCCCTCGGCATCAGCGGTGCTGCCCTCAAGTACTTCCTCCAGTTCGTCCCGGCCAACGTCGGCAGGAGAAGCCTCTGGTGCGACCTCCCCCGGTTCCGGTTTTGTTTCACGGGGTGCCGGTTTCTCCTGGTGCACTTCTTCGATTTTGGTTAAAGGCTGCTCCGCGGAAGAAGCGGATTGTTCCGCTGCCGGTGGCTTTTCGACCGGTGGTGCTGGCGGTTTGGGTGTGACCTGTCCTTTTGGTTGTTCGGCTCTTACTTCCCGCCGCACCGGTTCAATCTCGACCAGACGCGGTTGAATCAGAGTATACCCCAGCTCATCCCCACCAGTTCCCCAGTACCCACCGGCTTGGATCAAAAAAAGAAGCGCGTGTAACCCCACCGCCAGAAAAAAAGAAGCGGTTTTTCTCAGCAGTTCTCCGGAGCGGAGTTTATCCATAACAAAAAACCTCCTAAGTGAGCACCGGTGGACAGCGCTTAATTTTTCTTCTCAACCGCTAAAGCCGGTTGAGCCACACCGGCGTCGGTGATCGCATCCATGACCGCGATCAATCTCCCGTAAGTAACCTGGGCATCAGCATTAATTACCACTAATAAATTGGGATTCGCCGCCGCCAAAGGTGATATCCTTTCCGTAAGTTTAGATAAAGAGATTTCTCCATCATCAAAGTATACTTTTTCTTGACGGTCGATGGTAACCATCACCCGTTCTTCTTTTAAGGGCACCGCTTGGTTAGAACTGGGTAATTCCAGCGGAATCCCCGAGACCGATGTGCGAAAGGTCATAAAGACCATAAAAAAGATCACGAGATAGAACATGACATCGATCATCGGGACAATATCCAAACGGGGTATTTCCGGTTTGCGCTGAAACATTATGTCATTCACCTCGGTTCCCGTAGTTGTCGAGAAACTCCTTACCCATCTGGTTCATCATCTGGATCCGCTTCTCGATGATCCCGTTGAACCAATGCATTAAAAAGAGGGCGGGAATGGCGATGATTAACCCAAAAGCCGTTGTCAACAACGCTTCGGCAATCCCGCCGCTCAACTGCGCCGGTGAAGCCACGCCTTGTAAAGCTGCTAAGACATTTAGACTAGAGATAATACCGGTTACCGTTCCGAGTAAGCCCAAGAGCGGAGCAGCGGTAATAATGACATTGAGTAGACCCAAGCCCCGTTCCATCTTTTTTATCTCCACTTCACCGGCTTCACGCAGCGAAACCTCTATTTCGGTCCGGGGTTTACCGTAATGCAGTAAAGCCGCTTGGTACATCCGTGCAACCGGTTGGTTTAATTTTTGTAAGTATTGAATGGCTTCCAGAGGAGCATTTTTCTCCATCAAACGGAAGACAATTCTTCTAATCTCATCGTTGTCTCCCCGCTGACTGATAAAAAACCAAAGTCGTTCGATGGTAATCGCCAAAACCATAATCGAACAGATCAATAAAGGATACATGACTGGACCGCCACTTAAGAACAATTGCCCCATTTTTTTCTCCTCCTCAGCGCTTTTTCCAATCCTTATTCCAGTTGAAGAATAATTAGTTGGATTCTGTTGGGAAAAGCGAAATTCTACAGGTGCTTTCTCTTTAAAGTTTCGCTGAGCAACATTAAATTCCTTCCGTTATTAAACGGAGGAACAATATTCCAGCGGATGCCTTCCTTCGAATTTTTAGAGATGAACAAAATAATATTAATTAGGTATACTTGTATACTTTCACATCTATGTTGCTTTTCAATCCCGCCTTACCTATAATTATAATAATGACTATTTACTTTTGCAGGGGGATTTTTTTATGGTGGATTTTCAGACTTTAGATACAGAGACCTTACGCCATATGCAGCAGCAGTTAACGCTAAAGTATGAAAACTTTAAACGAAAAAATTTGAAACTTAATATGTCCCGCGGTAAACCTTGCCCCGAACAGCTAGACCTCTCCTCCGGATTGTTGGAAGGTCTTAATCGATCCTACCACGCTGAAGACGGCACCGACTGCCGAAATTACGGCGGTGTCGAAGGCTTGCCGGAAGCCCGCCGGCTTTTTGCGGAATTATTGGGGGTCCAGCCGGATGAGATTATTGTCCATGGTAACTCGAGCTTAGCACTGATGCACGATCTGATCGCCCGGGCCTTATTCTTCGGTGTGGATGGGCAGGAAGCGCCCTGGCGGCTTCAACCCATCAAATTCCTTTGTCCGAGTCCGGGCTATGACCGGCATTTTGCCATCTCTGAGTTTTTTAATATTGAGATGATCACCATCCCGCTCCGGGAGGACGGCCCGGATCTGGATCTGGTTGAAAAGCTGGTGGCAGAGGACGAAACCATCAAGGGAATCTGGTGCATACCCAAGCATAGTAACCCCTCCGGAATCACCTACTCGGATCAGGTGGTCACCCGTCTCGCCACGATGAAAACGAAAGCGTCCGATTTCCGGATCTTTTGGGATAACGCTTATGCCTGGCACGATCTAACCACCGATCCGGTTCCCTTAAAAAATATCCTCACTGCTTGTAAAGAAGCCAATCATCCGGATCGCGTCTATATCTTCAGTTCAACCTCGAAGATTACGTATGCCGGGGCTGGACTGGCCATGGTTGCTTCTAGTGTCAATAATATCACCCGTCTAAAAAAACAGATGGCCATCCAAACGATCGGCCCGAATAAACTCAACCAACTAGCTCATGTCCGCTTTTTCAAGAATGCACAAAATGTCCGGTTGCACATGAAAAAACACGCGGCGATAATCCGACCCAAGTTTGATCTGGTCCTTAATCTGTTACAGACCCAACTGGGTGATAAGAAGATCGCAACCTGGAGCCGACCCCAAGGCGGGTATTTTATCAGCTTTAATACCATGCCGGGCTGTGCCAAAAAAGTCGTACAAATGGCGGCCGACGCCGGAGTGGAACTGACCAAAGCCGGGGCAACCTTCCCCTACGGGATTGATCCCAAGGACCAAAACATCCGGATCGCTCCCACGTACCCGCCGCTTAGAGAGCTGGAAACGGCAATGGAATTGTTTATCGTCTGTGTTCAGCTGGTCAGTATCGAAAATATTCTGCGTGGCCGAGAGCGCAGCTCAGAAGAGTGCCTATTCCACCCGAGAAACGAAGCGCAGATTGTTTAAACCAGCTTCTAGGCTGGTTTATTTTTTTTCAACTGTACGTTGGTAGATGATCCACAGGACGAGACCGACAAGTAAAAAGACCGGGCGTAAGGAAGGGTACAGAATCGCCAATCCCACCAAGAAGCCGAAGATACCGCCGGAAGTCTGAATAAATACCAGTTCCGCCGAGATATTGGCGGTTAATAGCTGTTCTAGAGCGGTAGGGTCCATCTTTGCCAACTGTTCGCGGATCACCTTTTCCAAATCAATCCGTCTGACCCCATCGGCAATTAGATCCCCGATTAACGGTGCTACCGCCTTTCCACCCGTGACCAACTTGACCGGAAGGGTTTCCAGATAAGCCGTGATCCGTGACGAGAAATAATCGGCACTCTCCGGAACCCGTTCCAGTAAGCCCATGACCTGTTTACGCAATGCTTTTACCCAAAGCTCCTTCGTCCATGCCAACAGTTTCCCGCCAACGCTTTCGGTACTCCACTCCTGGATAAGATAATCAAGATACTGGTCCAGTTGCTCCTTGGTCCGCGGGTCAGTGCTGATCCGGGTCAGCAAAGCCGCAATAACTTCCCGTAATTCCTGCTGGAACTCGGGTTCCCGGATTACGCCATCCATCGCCCCCGCAACTTCAGTTGTCAAATTATTAAAGACACCATGCTCATAAAGGTAATCCCGGATGATCTCCGGCGAAAGCATTGCGGACTGGATCCCCGCCGCCAAATTATAGATCAGGTCTTCTCGCCGAGCATGGATTAACCCCCACCAAACCGCATTTTTACGCTGGGGATGAAAAAGCATCTTAATCGCCAGCCAATTGGTCCAGTAGCCCACGGCCGCTGGTCCGCAGACTGCCACCAACGGTCGGCTGTATGTTTGAATTATCGCCCGCATCTTCTGCGGAAGAAACGGGGTAGACAGATATTCGAGGACAAGCCAACAACATAAAACAATCCCCGACCAAAACAAGGGGTAATTCAGCAGATTCAAAACCATTGCGATCCGGATCGAAAGTGGTCGCTTCCCTTTCCCTTGACCTTTAAGGTTTGGCGTCCCTCCGTCCGGACGCAGACGGCATCCCAGATCGGATTTAAGCTTACCTAGCCATTTATAGACAAATGATTTTTCTCCGGGAAAAGCCATACCGCTGTCTCCTTTATGGTTATACCATCTGATCCCAAGCCGTCTCTTTGCTCATTCTATAATCTTTGCCAATCCACAAAAGAATAGATAGGATCCCGGCCAAAGTATTAAATATTAGTAAAGAGGAAGGCGTTAAATTATTTACGCCTAATATCTCTTAGAGTTAAGATTCCATCCGGTCGGGTTTTGTAAAGGAGGAAAAAGAAACAGATGGGTATTAAAGTTGCAAAATTCGGTGGATCATCCTTGGCCGACGCCGCCCAGTTCCGAAAGGTACGAGCAATTGTCGAGGCGGATCCGGCGCGTCGGTACGTAATTCCTTCCGCGCCTGGCAAAAGAGACAAGCATGATCACAAAATCACCGACCTTCTATATAAATGTCATGAACTCGCCCAAGAAAAACGTCCTTTCGGTGAAGTCTTCGCCCTTGTCAAAAAGCGCTATCTCACCATCTGCTCAGAATTGGGCCTGTCCCTTGATCTTATTCCCGATCTGACCGAAATTGAAGCACGGATTGGCGCAGGCGCTTCTGCCGATTATACGGCCAGTCGCGGTGAGTTTCTCAACGGTAAAATCCTCGCCGCTTATTTAGGATTTACTTTCTTGGATGCGGCTACGTTGATCTTCTTTGACGCGGAGGGCCGTTTCGACGCGGAAAAAACCCAAAGGGTGCTCAGCCGGGAGCTGGCCCGGTATCCACGAGCGGTCATCCCCGGCTTTTACGGATCAACCCCCGAGGGCCACGTCCGCACCTTCTCCCGGGGCGGTTCCGACATTACCGGTGCGATCGTCGCCCGCGGGATAAACGCCACCCTCTACGAGAACTGGACTGATGTCCCTGGTTTTCTGATGGCCGATCCCCGGATCGTAAAAAACCCGAAACCAATCCGGGAGATTACCTACCGGGAACTACGAGAGTTAGCCTATATGGGTGCTTCGGTCCTGCATGAAGAGGCGATCTTTCCGGTCCGGGAAGCCAAGATTCCGATCAATATCAAAAACACCAACGATCCGGACGCTCCGGGTACCTTGATCGTTAATGATAACGGGAATTTGCAGACTCGTGGCTCGATCACGGGGATTGCGGGGCTAAAAGGGTTCACGATCATTGCCGTCGAAAAAACCTTGATGCATTCGGAATTAGGCTTCGGACGGAAACTATTGTCGGTCATTGAAGCCCATGGGATCTCTTTTGAACACATGCCTTCCGGGATCGCCACGATTTCTCTAGTGATCGCCGATTCCCAACTCAATAGCAAGTTGGATAAAGTGCTGGTCGATATTGACCGCGTCTGTGAGCCTGACTCCATCGAGGTTTTCCATGATATTGCGCTGATCACCACGGTCGGCTTGGGCATGGCTTACACCCCGGGGATCGCCGCCAAACTCTTTACTGCCCTTGCCCAGGGCGGAATCAACGTCCGCATGATTGACCAAGGTTCCAGCGAGATCAATATCATTGTCGGCATCGAGAACAAAGATTTTGAAGAAGCAATGCGCCGAATCTACTATGCTTTTGTACCCCAAACAACCGAGCCAGAATGTTAAAGGCGAAAAGAAAACCCCTTCTGGGTGACAGTCGGATGATGAGATCAACTGTCCACCTAAAGGAGCATGCCCAACCATAGGCATCGGGTTTTTATTGGCTTCTTCAAAAAGACGCTGGGGCACTTGGAGCACCTTTTGTCCGCCCCACAAAATCCAAATCCGTAAGGGTCCCAAAGTGTTCTTTGAAAATACGGTAATAAAACAGTTCTTCCTTGGTGTTTAAATACGAACCGTCCGGTAAGCGACGTTCGTTGCGGAAGTCAGCATCGCTGATCTGGGTTTCGGCATAGGCCGCGATCTGATCTTCCACCCCGGCACCCTCCCAGAATTTCACTTTCGGCCGCCAGAGAACATCTTCCGGGAGTAAATCCTCCACCGCTTTTCTTAGGATCCATTTCTCTACCGGTTCTTCATCGGCTTCTTGGTATAATTTGTACTCGACCGGAATCCGCACCGCGAGTTTAACCACCGGTGGGGCCAGAAACCCGACATAAGCGTCGGTTCCATAGGCGGCAGCCGAACGGTCTACCCGTTGCAAGGCCGTATTATGAAGCCGGTTAATACTGGCAATTAACTCTCCATTTAGGGTTTCCGGCTCCAATTCTTTGTAGTAATCATAACCGGCAAACAGCTCATCCCCGCCTTCTCCGGAGAAAGCAGCCGGGACATAATCGGAGACCACTTTGGATACCAAATAATGGGTAACTGCAGAACGAATGAGCAGAGCATCAAAGGACTCCAAATGGTAGATTACGTCCGGTAAGGCTTTCCATAAATCCTCAACCGAATAGACCGCCTCGTGGTGGATGGACCCGATATGTTCCGCCACTTCCCTGGCAAACTCTAGATCGGCAGCCCCTTCCATCCCGCAAGCAAAGGTATGTAACCGGTCCACACGCTGACGGGCTAAAGCCGCTAAAGTACTGGAATCAAGACCACCGGAGAGGAGAGAGCCAACCTCGGTTTGGTCTTTTATATAACCCGAAACCGCTTGCTCCAATGCTTTCCGCAGGCGGCGCGCGGCCTCCTCTTGTGGTAAAGGCAAGGTCTCAACGGCTGTTAAACCATAAAACTGTTGGAAACCTTCGCCGGAGACATATTTATAACCGGGGGGGAACTCCCGAACCTTCTTGACGATCCCCACTAGCGCTTTTACTTCTGAGGCAAAGACTAAAGTCCCATCGACTTTGCCGTAGTAGAGCGGAGAGATCCCAAGCCCATCCCGGACGAGCATAACTTTCCCGTCCTTCAAGACGGCCAACGCCAAAGGCGTATCGGTCTCCACCCGGTCCAGATTGCGGGAGAAACGTCCATCCCAGACGGCACTGAACCGGGGTCGGTTCAAGTACGGGGGGCTGCTTCCCTTGCGGTAAACGATCCCCAGTACGCCCCCGTTTTTGGCGATCACTTTTTGACCGCCCGGTCCACGGTGGCGGATCTTCGCCAGCATTTTTTCCACCAGTTCACATTCGCCAGTTTGACAGACACCTACAATCCCAGACATTGTATCCTCCTTACCACTCTCACCTCAGCTTATTCTTCGACTCCTCTAAACTCCTCTCTTTATTTCTTTCATCATCTGCTTGCAGTTTCCTCTTTCTTTCTCTAGATCGCATCTTCTTCCTTATTCGCCAAGGCCATTACTGCTCGCTTAAAAAGAGTTCCCCGCTCCTTGTAGTTTTTGAACAAGTCAAAACTGGCGCAAGCGGGCGAGAGGAGAACCACATCGCCGGGTTTTGCGATTTCTTGCGTGACCGCCATGATTGTCGCCATATCGGCACCGCCTTCCACCAAGCACGGAACTTTCCCTTTTTCCGCTCCCAACCTGATGATCAACTCCTTAAGCACCGGTGCCATCTTCCCGATTAAGACAACGGCCCTAACGGAACTGGCCAAAATCTCCTCCGCCAAAGGCCGATAATCGGCACCCTTATCCACACCCCCGGCAATCAGCACAATCGGTTCTTTAAAGGCACGTAAAGCAACGATGGTTGGTTCGGGTGCGGTGGCAAACGAGTCATCAAAGTATTGGATCCCATCAACGGTCGCCACGTACTCCAGACGGTGTTCTAAACCATTATAAGCACTGATCGCATCAACAATGCTCTCCCGGTCGGCACCCGCTTGCGCCGCTGCTAAGGCAGCTGCCGCAATATTTAAAAGGTTATGTTCGCCCCGGATTTTTATCCGGTCACTTGTGATCAACTCTTCCTGTTCGCCAGCAAGGTTCCAAAAGACCTTGTATTGGTCGTCCGTCACCTTCTCATACCAGGCTCCGGGCGACTGGGCCCCGCTTCCGTAAAAAAGGAGCGTTCCCGGGGCCATTTCCTGCAAGGTCCGACAGGTTGGATCGTCATGATTCAGAATTGTGATCCCGGAAGCATCCTGATGCCGGAAAAGATTGGTCTTGGCCAGGACATATGCTTCCCGGGAGCGATGGTAGTTAGGATTGTCAGGATCCACTGCGCTTAAGTGATCTTCGGTAATATTCGTCACGACCGCAATCGGCACACTCTCGACCATATCCTCCAACTGAAAACTGGAGAGTTCCAAAACAACCACATCCGCCGGGGAGAGTTGCGGTAAGAACGAAAAAGGTGCAATCCCGATATTCCCGCCCAAGTAAGATTGGGCACCACGACGGCGTTGGCTGGCCACCATCATCCGGTGGATCAGCGCCGAAGTGGTTCCTTTCCCTTTGGTGCCGGTTACCCCAATAATCGGGCAGGGGCATACTGAAACAAAGAGCCGCATCGCACTGGTAATCTCCACCCCTTGGCGCTTGGCGTCAACCAACTCCGGTTGGAATAAAGGTAAACCCGGTGAACGGAATAATACCCCAAAATCATCTAGTCCTTCCAGATAAGACGGGCCAAGCCGGAATGCAACCCCTAATCTGTGTAAGGTCGTATAACGTTCGCCCAGTTGCTCTGGTGTTCGCCGGTCACAAACCGTAACATGTACACCCTTTTGTAATAAATAATTGGTTAAGGCCAGGTTTTCAATGCCCAGGCCTAATACCGCCACCCTTTTTTCTCGCTTCATCACTCTACTCTCCCTGCCATAAGATAAAAGGTATTAAGGCTACTCTTTGTCGCGCCCGGTAGTCGGTACGCGTGAACCACTTTCTATCTTATTATATATAAACCATTTTTGACAAGGGAAAAACCGAAGGCGTGCGAATCCTTTAGTTTTCTGGATTATCATCCTTCTCCTTCGGCATCTCTTGCCACCATAAACGCGCCAGCCATACGAGGATCGCGACCAGCGTAATCTTGTGCAAATACCAGAAGAAAATGTCGCAATAATAGAGCAACCTCATTCTTTACACCCCCGTACCTCTTTTGGGATTTTTTAGTGTAACCACTTTTTACCGGAATCATACTTCCCGAAAGAGATTTGAGGCCGGTCGCTCTACGCTTTAATTGAAGAAAAAGGTTCTCTCCGGTATAATAGTATTATTCGGTCTCCAATTAAAAACTTGGTGGCCACCTTAAGTGGGAATGACATTCGGTAAATCACTAGTTTAAGCGAGGGATAAGAATGCGTAACCGTTTATGGGAAGAAAATATCCAATGGGTACTTGTTGTTTGGTGCATATTGGCCTTATTTACCCGGCCCGGCTGGATTCCCTTCGGCGTTGGTGTTGTCCTTTGGGTGCTCCTCCTCTACTTTACCGCTCCGGGTAAGTTCTGGAGCTTTATCGCCCTCTTGAATACAGATCGGGATAAGATCGAAGCTTATTTGCGAAAAGCCGTCGCTTCCCACCCAGCAAGCCCGAACCCCTATATTAATTTAGCGTTGTTTACGGCGCCCAAAGGAAACTGGGCAGAAGCAATTACCCTGTTAGAAACGGCGAACCAAAAAGCGGGCAAACGCCTGACGCCAAAGATCAGAAATATCTGGGCCGTTTGCCACCGTGAGCTGGGCAATTATGATCAGGCGCTACCCATCATCAATCAGCTCTTGCAAGAGGGTTATGCGGACGGGAGAGTCTATTATAACCTGGCATACACCAATTATAAAGCGGGCCATTGGCAAGACGCACTCCAGGCCGCCGAGAAAGCCCGGACTTCCAACCTAAACGATCCTGACCCGGTCCTTTTAATGGCAAAAATCCATTTTGAACGGGGAGATTACGCCACCGCAAAAGATAATTACGAGTGGTGTCTCAAACACTTATCCTGGCCGGTGGAAACCTACTACTGGCTAGGCCGTTGTGAACTCAAGCTCGGCCTTGTCGACCAAGCCTGTGATCATCTAGCCACCGCCGTCGAAAGAATCACCTCCGATCCGGAACTCTCCGATGTCCCGCCGGAGGAAGCCCAAAACTGGCTTGCCCAGGCTAACCTTCTACGCCAGTCCGGCAACGGAGAATACTTGGTAAATTCTACCATTGAACCATCTGCTGAAAACGATCCCAATCGTTCGTAGGTGCGCTGCACTGGTAATTCTGACAAACATAAGCCGTGGTCTTTCCCGCCAGCGCCGTCAGTTCTTTGGTAAAAGGGACCAGACGGGTCAGGACTGGCTTTTCTTCCGCCGCCGGACGGAAGAGCCCAATGGTCCGCGGATTGTAGCTAGTTTGTAGTAAGGCCAACATCCTTTCGGTCATTTCTTCGCCCCTTTGCCCGACAATCACGATCTCCCGTCCGGGACCAAAAGCAAAATCTAAAGCGGAAAGGAACTGTGTGTAATTTACCGGTATCTGTTCAACCCGGTCGCCAAAGAACACACTGCTTCTTTCCGCTTCTTGCTGCAAAGAAGGATCGCCGGTGATCCGAGCCAGTTTCAGCAAGTTAAGCAGCATCACCGAGTTACCGGAAGGAACAGCCCCATCGTACAACTCTTTCTGGCGTACCAGAACCTTCTCCGCATTGACAGCCGTCTGAAAATAGCCGCCTTGGGCTTGATCAAGAAAATTTCGCTCAAGAAAAGTATTTAACGCCAAAGCCTCCGTTAAATATCTGGTTTCAAAGGTCGCCGCGTAAAGCTCTAATAAACCCCAGATTAAAAAGGCATAATCCTCAAGAAAACCGTGGATCCCTGCTTCTCCCCGGTAATAACGATGCCACAATCCCCCGTCGGGCGTCCGCATCTCCGATAGGAGAAAACGTGCCGTCTCCTCTGCCGTTTGGACCCATTCTTTGGCTTGGAGGACCTGTCCACCCTTGGCTAGGGCCGCCAAGAGCAACCCGTTCCAGTCGGTAAGAATTTTCTCATCCTTAAAGGGGGGAACGCGCTGCTGACGGTAAGCCAAGAGTTTTGCTTTGGCGGAGGCGAGAAGCTCCTCCGCTTGCGCCGGGTTAACCCCTAAGCGCTGGGCTACCGTGGAAAGCTCCGCGGTAACGTAAAGAATATTAGCTCCATCCGGTAGCTCTAAGCCACGAAAGTTTCCGTCTTTTACCAAGTTAAAATAGGCGGTGACCAGCTGCGCCTCCTCCGGATTTAGCAACTGGGCTACTTCCGGCCACGACCACAAATAATACTTTCCCTCCACCCCCTCACTGTCGGCGTCTTCCGCACTATAAAACCCACCGCTGTCATCACGCATCACCGTCGTGAGGTAGGTATACATCTCTTCGGCTGTCTGTCGGAAATAATTGTTTCCAGTGACCTGATATGCTTCTAAATACGCCAAAAGGAGCATTGCTTGATCGTAGAGCATCTTTTCAAAGTGGGGGGCAAACCACCGTTCATCCGTGGAGTAACGATGAAAGCCAAAGCCGAGATGATCGTAGATCCCCCCATTACGCATCGCGGTCAAGGTGTGTTCAACCATGGCTAAGGCCTGCTTTTCCCCGGTACGCTGCCAATACCGGAGGAGAAAAAGGAGATGATGGGGGGTGGGAAATTTTGGGGCAAAACCAAAACCGCCGTGTCTTCCATCATAGGCCTCGGCCAATTGGGAAAAACCCCGGTCAAGGATATCCGGTTGTAATTCTACACCAGTACGCTTTACCTCCGTCTCCTTTAAAACAGCTAAGTTATGAGTGGCAACTGCTAGTAGTTCTTCTCGCCGGGTCGTCCAAAGCTTTCTAATCTTCTCCGTCAACTCTAACAGGCCGATCCGGCCGAAACTACTTTTTTTCGGAAAGTAGGTTCCGGCAAAAAAGGGGATCTTTTCGTGGGTCATAATAATGGTTAAAGGCCAGCCTCCACTCCCCGTCATGGCTTGGCAGACTGTCATGTAGATCCCATCGAGGTCGGGGCGTTCCTCGCGGTCGACTTTAACCGCGATAAAGGTTTCATTGACCGCTGCGGCCACCTCCGGATCGGAAAAGGATTCCCGTTCCATCACATGACACCAGTGACAAGTCGAGTAACCAATACTGAGCAAAATTGGCTTGTCCGCCGCCTTGGCCGCGGCAAAAGCTTCATCACCCCAGGGATACCAGTCAACGGGGTTTGCCGCATGTTGTTGTAGGTAGGGTGATTTTTCCTTTGCTAATCGATTCAGTATCTTATTGGTTATCGGAACCATCCTTCCTTATTGTTTCTTTATGATGAACTTTTCCAGAGTATAGCCGATAATTAAGCCGCCAAATGCAGCCGCAGAGGCATGTACATAGTTGCCACTAACACTTTGGACCAAATCATGCTGGCCACCAAGGATCCCGTAAATACTAAAGATCAGGGCTTGGCAAGTCATCAGAACCAGCATCCCTTTGAGGGGTAAATAATCGGACCCCCAGAGTTTTGTGCTATAATAGACAAGCAAACTCTCCCAAGCACTTACTCCCAAAAAGGCGAGAATCCCCAATACCCAGCTAGGTTTGGTTATCCACATCAAACTTAGGGCTTCCAGCGCCGTCAAATTGGTAAAGCCAAGATGCTTCATGAGCCGGGTGTATCCCTCGGCTAAGGGTAAACCAGGTAACTGATACAAGATTAAAAGGAGAGGCTTATTAATTCTCATCTTATTCGCACCTTTCCTAATTAGCATCCCAATAATCTTCTTTCTCTATTTTGGCTTTACCCAACGGTTTAAACTGAGAAATAAAAAACCAGGGAGCTTCCCTGGTTATTCCCTTCGTGAACTATATGTCGCCCGTGGGCGCTCTTTAGGCAAAACCCAAGATCAATAGGATTAATATTAAGAAAAGAATGAAAGGAGAGATGTTCGAACCGGCAAACTTCAGATTCATCCTGGACCTCCTCCCGTTGTGTAGGTTTTATCCTCCCACCGTAACTATAAGGAAAAAGATGACCGGGGAGGCGCCTTCCCCCCGGTATTCTACCTTTTCTATATGCTGATCAAAAACTAGTAGCCAACACTACCCAAAATAAGTAAAATGAGGATCAAGAAAATTAAAAAAGGCATGTAACTATCGGTTTTTCCGTAAGAACCAGTGGTCATGTCTACTCCTCCCCTAATCTTGTTTACTATCATTATATGAAACCACCCGGAAGAGGGAATCTCCACCACTGGTTTTTTTTGTCCGAAACTGGTTTATGCCAAAGGCCCACCGGGAGGAATGCCCTAGCGTCCCGCCACCATCTGGCCGTGTTTCGTGAAAATTTCTGCTTTACCCCGGATCTTAATTGCCGATGTATGCTGAGTAAATTGGAAGATCATCACTTCACCCTGGTCCAATTTTTCCGTATGGTGAAACCTAGTCTCTTTGCCCCGGGTTAGTCCGATAATCGTTACCCCGTCTTCCAAGGCTTTGACCATAATAAAATCCCCTAACACTTCTCCTCTGGTCAGATCTGTTTCCATAACCCAATCCTCCCTTTGCAAACTACTCCTCTTCTGTTTCGAAACCGCCTAAAGTTGCTTCCGGTAAGGTCGCCGTTTTCCCGAAGACTAGTAAGCGGTCATCGGCTAAGAGCACTTCAGGTCCTTTTGGAAAAATAATTACCTTTTCCGCGCGGGCAATTGACAAGACCAACAATTCCTTGCGCCGCAGATCCAGTTCGGCCAGGGTCGTTCCAACCCACTCCCGAACGGGACCGGAAAGCCCGAGGACAATCTCATAGACGCCGTAATCCTCGGTTAATGGATAGACACACCTGATCTCCTCGGTCCCACTGCAGAGCGCAGCTAGATGATAAAAGGCAAAAGCCCCCGCACCCAAAATCAGCAGTAATAAAACCACCTCTCCCCACCGGGTCACCCAAAAAAAGCGCAACAAAAGGACCAAGCTAAGCAGTTCCCCAGCTTTAACCAACAGGGCAATCGTCATTAACTGCTGGTCCTGACACCCGTTAAGGCTTGGCGTAACCGGATAATTGCGAAGTAAGATCCGGTAAACAAAGGAGATCGCCCCTGCCGTACCCCGCTTTTGACATAGTTTTTTAAAATGATAATAAGCACCACCTGTCCATAGAAGAACAAGAAGGTAAATAAAAACAGCCTTTTTCACCTGGTCACCCCCCTCTTGGCACCGATCGGTCTCGGTCCAAACGCAAGCACCAACCACTCGGACCAAAGTCCTTTATAAACTATGAACCAAGTGAAGGGTTTATGTCAGTTTTTTCCTGTCCATGCCCCAAGAACGGAGCCTACCAAGGTCCAAATTGTTCCTGGAGGGAGACGCGCAATTGCTTGGGATCGAGCGCCGCTGCGGCCACCCCTGTTTTTAACGCTTCTATTCCGACGGCATAGGCCACTGCTGGTACCACCCGGCGGTCAAAGGGATTGGGAATAACGTAATCGGCAGTCAACTCGTCCCGGCTAATCAGGTCGGCAATAGCCTGCGCCGCCTTTAGCATCATCGTCTCCGTCACTTTCGTGGCACGAACCGCCAGCAGTCCGCGGAAAATCCCCGGGAAACCCAGCAGATTATTGATCTGATTCGGATAATCGGAACGCCCCGTCCCCACAACCGCCGCACCACTTCGTTTTGCTGTCTCCGGGTTGATCTCCGGATCCGGATTGGCCATGGCGAAAATCACCGGTCGTGGGGCCATAGTCTGAACCATCGCACCAGAGACCAGATTAGCTGCAGAAACCCCTATAAAAACATCGGCACTCCGCAAGGCCGTTGCTAAATCGCCCGTTTCCCCCTGTTCATTGGTCAGTTGCGCCAGGGCTTCCTGGTAGGGATTGATCCCGGTCATCCCCGGATGGAGTATTCCCTGACGATCACAGAGGAGTAGTTGACGGGCACCCGCCCGGTACAACAGACGCGTAATCGCCTGTCCGGCTGCGCCTGCACCGTTAATCACGATCTTAACCCGACTCAACTCTTTACCGACCACCCGCAGGGCATTGCGGAGCGCCGCTAAACAAACCACCGCGGTTCCATGCTGGTCATCATGGAAAACCGGGATTGATAGCCGCGCCCTTAAGGCTTCCTCAATGGCAAAACAACGGGGTGCCGCGATATCCTCAAGGTTGACCCCGGCAAAATTCGGTGCTAAGCGGACGACGGTCTCCACGATCTCCTCCACTTTTGTCGTGTTGAGCGCCAACGGAATGGCATCCAGACCGGCAAAGCGTTTAAAAAGGATGGCTTTCCCTTCCATCACCGGCAACGCCGCTTCGGGGCCAATATCACCCAAGCCAAGCACGGCTGTGCCGTCGGTGACCACGGCCACCGTGTTCCCTTTGTTTGTGTATGCATAGACCAAACTTAAATCTTGTTGAATTGCCCGGCACGGAGCGGCGACCCCGGGGGAATAGGCCAAACTCAAATCGGCCGGACTATTAATCGCAACTTTACTCCGGATCTCAATCTTGCCCTGTTTTTCCTGATGTAAACGTAACGCTTCCGCGTCAATTCCCATTATTTCTCCTCCCGCTACCATTCATCACTGCCAATCCCCATTCCGCACCGTTAGACGCTGGCGCAAGGCTTCGTAAATCAGGATCGCGGCGGAGATCGAAACATTCAAAGACTCGGCTCCGCCCGGCACCGGAATGCGCACCGCCTCGACCTTCCAGTCTTGATCGAGCTGTGTCCAATCAAAACCATGGGCTTCATTACTAAGTAAAAAGAGGATAGGTCCGGTAAAATCCTGTTCAAAATAGAGTTGATCACCCCGGGGATCGCCTACCCAGACTCTAACCCCATGGCGACCAGCCCACTCCAGAATTGATTCCAGCGTTTGAAAGTAAAGGTTAAGGTTAAAAATCCCACCCTGGCTGGAACGGACCACCTTTCCCCCGTAAGGGTCAACCGTACCGGGCGTAATAAAAAGGTTGGTCACTCCGGCCGCCCAGGCCGTACGCATGATTGTCCCCAAGTTCCCCGGATCCCGGAGCTGATGGAGGATCAAAGCGCAAAATTCCTTGTCAAACGACGGAAATCCTGCTTCTTCGCGCGGCTGTTCAACAACGGCCAACACATCCTGGGGTGTCTGCGTCTCGGTTAAAAGCGGAAAAAGACGGGCTGCAACCGGATAAATGGGAACTCCATTTGCCTTCACCAAATCCGCCACTTCGCCAAAGCAGGGTGCCCCTTCCTTTATAAGCACCTTCTGTACCTTGAACGAGGAACGTAAAGCTTCCTCCAACAGATGCGGACCTTCCGCTAAAAAAAGCCGGTGCTTCTTGCGGCCTTTCCTTCCTTGCAAGGAAATAACGGTTTTGATTAACGGATTATCGCGACTGATCAGTACGGTCACCGCCGCGCCTCCTCGCTGAAAATTAAAAAACGGCCAATGGCCGTTTTATCTACTGTTGCTGTTTAGCTACGGAAACAAGTTTCTCAAACGCCGCACCGTCGTTTACAGCCAGATCCGCCAAGACTTTGCGGTTAATCTGAACACCAGCCTTCTTCAGACCGCTGATAAACATACTGTAAGACATCCCGTTCATCCGGGCGGCCGCATTGATCCGGGTAATCCAAAGTCTTCTAAAGTCCCGTTTCTTCGCCCGCCGGTCCCGGTACGCATAGCTCAAGGATTTTAAAACTTGCGGATTAGCAACTCTAAATAAACGACTTTTCGAACCACGATATCCTTTTGCTAACTTCAATATTTTTTTATGACGTCGACGTGTAGTCGTACCACGTTTCACCCGTGCCAAAGCTATTCCTCCTATCTTTTCACCATCAAGTCACAAATTATTGTAATCCTAACATCCGCTTGACCCGTTTGGCATCGGCGGCTGCTACTAAATCGGCTTTACGCAAATTACGTTTGCGGTCGGGCGATTTCTTTTCCAATATATGGCTGCGAAATGCTTTGTTCTTTTTGATCTTTCCCGTCCCGGTCAGCTTAAACCTTTTTGCTGCACCACGGTGGGTTTTCATCTTTGCCATTTGCTTCTCTCCTTGTCATATTATTCTACAACTGCTATTATTCCTGTTTGGCCGAAAGAATCATGATCATGTTTCTTCCTTCAACCTTCGGCTCCCGTTCCAGGGTAGCCTTTTCTTGAACGGCCTCGTAAAGCTGCATAAGGAGTTTTCTTCCCAAGTCGGCGTGGACAATCTCCCTGCCCCGGAATCTTACGGAAACCTTAACTTTGTCACCACTCTCCAAAAACTTTGACGCCCGTTTTATCTTTACTTGAAAATCGTGCGTTTCAATCTTTGGTGTCAACCTGATTTCCTTGATGTCAACTACTTTCTGACGCTTTCGAGCCTCCCTTTCCCGCCTGCTCTGTTCATAACGGTACTTACCGTAATCCATGATTTTGCAGACGGGCGGTCTAGCGGTAGGAGCCACCTCTACCAAATCCAAGTCTTTCTCCCGGGCGATCCGCAAGGCATCTTTCACGGGGAGAATCCCCAACTGTTCACCATCGGCGCTTACTACCCTTACTTCCTTCACCCGAATACCCTCGTTTACACGCAGCTCACTGTTAATCGGCCGCCACCTCCTGTTTTTGATGATTGATCGTTAATTATCAATAAAACACAAATTAAGCGAGTAACCTCTACTTGCTTAATGACAATATCCACCGGCACCAAGGTTTTGCTTGACCACCAGTGATGATCTTACGTGTCATAACCGACCCAAGCTGGTTTAAACCGCTGGGTGAGAAGCAGAGGCTTCTACTTAAAGTTCTTTTTCAAAAGAAGTATACCACTAATCTGGAAATGGGTCAAGTATTATCCCATTTTTTTTCGGCCCCCAATGCCGACAACAATAGCTGATCGCGGTTTCCAGATCAGGCGGAAGGGGTGCCGAAATCCTTACCGCTTCACCGGTGCGGGGATGACTGAAGCCGAGCCCCGCCGCATGAAGCGCTTGACCATCGAGGTTAAAGGGTTCCTTAGTCTTTCCGTAAACCGGATCACCTGCTACAGGGTGGCCGATGTACTGAAAATGAACCCGAATCTGGTGGGTCCGTCCAGTATGGAGTTGGACCCGGACCAAAGTATAGGGCCCAAATGCGGCAAGCACCCGGTAAGAGGTATGGGCGGACTTCCCCTTCGGCACCACCGCCATCTTCTTCCGGTGCACCGGATGGCGGCCAATCGGTACTTTAATCTCCCCTTCACTGGTCGGCAAAGAACCATGCACTAAAGCGAGGTAAATCCGGGTCATCTGCCCCGCCTTTAACTGAGCCGCTAAACCCAGATGGGTAAAGTCGTTTTTCGCCACCACCAACGCGCCGGTTGTATCCTTATCTAAACGGTGTACAATTCCCGGCCGCAGCACCCCACCAATTCCAGAGAGATCCCGGCAGTGTTTGAGCAGGGCATTGACCAAAGTACCTCTGGGATTACCCGCCGCCGGATGGACAACCATGCCCCGGGGTTTATTTACCACGATTAAATCCCCGTCTTCATAGAGGATCATCAGTGGAAGATCTTCCGGTTCCACCGCCAGCGGTTTCGGTTCTTCTAGCTCGACTTCGACCACGTCGCCCGCTTGCAGGCGGTAACTGGGCTTGATCGGCAAAGATTCCACCTTTACCTTCCCGTTTTTCAGTAATTTCTGCGCAAAAGCCCGCGAAGGAATCTGCTCCACCTGAGCCAGAAAGGTATCGACCCGGATTCCCTCCTCCTCTGGACTAACTGTGAAGCGGAGAAGTGGCACACCGCTCATTCCTTGCCTGTTTTTTTAGACGAATAAAAAGGTAGATGAGGACGGCCAGACCAATGGCGAGCGAAAAGACCTGCGTCGTCCGGAGCCAGCCAAAGGCCAGGATCTGACTGTCACGAAAGGCTTCCACAACAGTGCGGGCAAAACAATAAAGGCTAACGTAGAGACCAAAAATGAATCCGTCAAAGTACCGGCTCCCGCCTTGCTTAACGCGGCGGTCGTAGATGATTAGAACAGCAAAGATTAGCATGTTAGCCAGAATTTCGTAGATCTGGGTCGGGTGCCGCAAAGTAAGATCGCCCGCGGCACATGGTAAAGCCCACGGCAGATTGGACGCAACCCCATAACAACAACCACTGAGCAAACAGCCAATCCGCCCCAGGATGTGTCCCAGGGGAATATAGAGCGCGATCAAGTCGGCCAGTCGCCAGGTGTTAATCTGCTTCCTTTTCGTATACCCAACCCCCACCAGCACGCCACCGATCACCGCCCCAAAAAAGGAGCCGGTAAAACCGGAAAAGATCGCCGCCGGATTATGAAGATAGGTCCGAAACTCATAAAGCACATTCACCAGTTTGGCAAAGAATAAACCGCCGATAATCACATAAAGCGCAAAATCGGTAATCTGTTCGAAGGTGGCGATCCCTCTTTTTCGCGCCAAAGAACCGACCCAAAGGAGACCACCGAAAATAGCAAGCGCCACCATTAAGCCATACGAATAAATGTGAATCCGGCCTAGAGACAATAAAACAGGATACATTTTGCCATCCTCCCACTGTTGAAAATAGTTCTCGCCACTGATTGCTAGTCTATACAAACAACCCGATCCCATTTGGAGCGACGAGGAGATCGGAGACCATCCGGACTGGAGAGCGCCTTTTGCGATGCTTTCCATCCCGCATGCCAACAATCGGGCCGAGAAAGTTCTACTCGCTCTCCATGCGCAGCAGTAGTCGGTGGTAGTCATGATCTATTCTCTGAGACGCGCTATGCTAAAAAAGATAATCACTGCGCCGGTAAAGATCGCGGTGTCCGCAAGGTTGAAAAGGGGGAAGTCGTCCAGCGGCCAAAAATTAAGGTCAATAAAGTCAATGACCTGACCCTCATTCCAAAGCCGGTCGATTAGATTCCCCGCGGCCCCACCCAAGCTTAAAACCAGACCAAACCGGAAAGGAAAAGGATACCGCGCAATCTCCTTCCGAAACAGAAAGACCAGGAAAAATAGGATGAGCGGCATCACCGTCAAGAAAAAGGTGCGGTGGGACAAGATCCCAAAAGCAGCGCCCGGGTTATTGATCCGGGTAAAAGAGAGCACCCCGGGGATGACCGTCACGGTTTGGTGCAGATTTAAGCCCCGTAGTACAAGTGCCTTCGTCAATTGGTCCACACCGATTATTATGACAAAAAGAACATAATAAAACAAGCTCCATCCTCCGGTATTTTGGTTGTTCTTTGATTTAACAGTTCCAATACAAGATATTGATCGCCCAACTTAAGATAAACACGATATATTCCACCAATTGTTCTCTGTCATTAAACCATAAATTAAGGCATTAGACAACGCCCAGCGCAATTTCTTCGCTTCTAGGCGCGGGCATATTTGGCGTAAGCCTACTATAATTTTTTTCCCTTATCTGAAAAACTTCGCAGAACGTATAAGTAAACTCAGGCAAACTACCGCCCGCAGGAAAAAACGTTGCTATCCGCCACTGATAGGCCGGGGCCTAAAACCGGCAAAGAAAACATGCTGCTTTATGCGCCAGCAATACCAGCAGGGCTAGGACTTAAAAAAGGGTCAGCTGGTTCGTGGCGGGCAAGCCCTTGAGACAGCCTTGGCGGGCGAGCACTTCAATCACGGAAGAAGACAAACGGGCCCGGGTTTTAAGATCTTCCACCGAATAGAATTCGCCCTCGGCGCGGGCTTCCACCAAGGTCCGCGCCGCCGCTCCCCCCAAACCCTGAATAGTCGTCAGTGGTGTCAATAAGCCATGGGGTGTAATCAAAAAGCGGGTTGCATCGGATCGATAGAGATCAACCGGGAGAAAACGGATGCCCCGGAGCATCGCTTCTTGCGCCACCTCCATGGTGGCATACAGCCCCTTCTCTTTGGCCGTCATCTCATTGCCCTTAGCCTTCAGTTCTTTCATCTTCTCTCTCAGCTGCTCTGGTCCGCCCAACACAAGCTCAGCATCAAAATCAGTACTGCGGATGGTGAAAAACGCCGCATAAAAAGCTTCCGGGTAGTGGACTTTAAAAAAAGCGATGCGAAAACCCATCATCACATAGGCGACCGCATGGGCCTTGGGGAAAAGATACCGGATCTTTAAACAGGAATCAATATACCACTGGGGTACTTCATACTCCTTCATCAACTGAATATCTTCTTCATCCAAACTGCGCCCTTTCCGTACTTTCTCCATAATTGTAAAGGCAGCTTTTGGCGGTAAACCCCGGTAAATCAGATCATTCATAATCTTATCCCGGGTTGAAATGACCTCTAACAAAGTGGCTTGTTTATTTTTGATCAATTCCTGGGCATTCCCCAACCACACGTTGGTTCCGTGGGAAAGGCCAGAGATATAGACCAGCTCCGCAAAGGTCTGCGGTTTGGTCTCTTCCAACATTTGTCGGGCAAACTCCGTACCAAACTCGGGAATTCCCAGGGTGCCCAGGTCAAACCCGAGATCATCCGGGCTGACCCCCAAGGGTGCTGCCGAGGAGAATAGTTTCATGGTCTCGGGATCATCCAAAGGCACCGTCTTGGGATCAACCCCGGTTAAATCCTGGAGCATCCGGAT
>JAAZDX010000156.1 GCA_012512605.1 Bacillota bacterium | reverse complement strand
GCGGTCGAACCTTACCAGGGGGCGGCAACCGGAGTTGGTGGGATTATCCGCGATATCTTCACCATGGGGGCCCGCCCAATCGCACTCCTCAATTCTCTACGTTTTGGCCCCCTCACGGACGAACGGGTCCGCTACCTGTTTGAACAGGTCGTCGCCGGAATTGCCGGTTACGGTAACCGGATCGGGATTCCGACCGTCGGCGGTGAGATTTATTTTGACCCCTGCTATCAAGGGAATCCTCTGGTCAATGCCATGTGTGTCGGCCTCCTGGAAACAGACAAACTGCGGCTGGGGAAAGCGACCGGCATCGGTAACCCGGTGATTCTCGCCGGTGCCCGCACCGGCCGGGATGGGATGGGCGGCGCCGCCTTTGCCTCAGTCGAACTAAGTGAAGAAACCGAAGCCCCCGACATCCAAGTGGGCGACCCCTTTACCGAAAAACTGCTCCTCGAAGCCTGCCTGGAACTGATTGACGGCGGTGATGTGGAAGGGATTCAAGACCTGGGTGCCGCCGGACTGACCTGTGCCGTCTCCGAGATGGCTAGCCGCGGCGGGACCGGAATGGATGTTGAGCTGTCCAAGGTTCCCTGTAGGGAAGAAGGCATGACCCCCTATGAAATTATGCTGGCCGAATCGCAAGAACGGATGCTCCTTGTGGTAACACCTGAGAAGGAAGCAAAAGTCCATGCCGTCTTTAAACGTTGGGGCCTCACTTCCACCACCATTGGCCGCGTCACGGAAGGCGGGATGCTCAAGATCCGGATGCACGGGGAGATCGTGGCCGAAATCCCCGCTCGTAGTCTAGCCGAAGACGCCCCTGTCTACTATCCGGAAAGCAAAGAACCGGCATATCTCAAGACCACCGCCGACTTACCCCTGGCCACCATTAAAGAGCCTGCGGATTACAATTCCGTGCTGCTTAAACTCCTGGCTTCCCCCAATATTGCCAGCAAAGAATGGGTTTGGCAGCAGTTCGACTATATGGCTCGCACGGCAACCCTGGTCGGTCCGGGGTCGGATGCGGCCGTGATCCGCATCCGTGGCACCAACAAAGCCTTGGCCTTGACGGCCGATTGTAATTCCCGCTACGTCTACCTGGATCCCTACGAAGGTGGGAAAATTGCCGTCGCGGAGGCCGCCCGGAATATTGTTTGTAGCGGCGGCGAACCCCTAGCCATCACCGACGGTCTCAACTTCGGCAGTCCGGAGAAACCCGAGATCTACTGGCAGTTCCGCCGGGCGGTCGAAGGAATTAGCGAAGCCTGTCGCGTCCCGGAAACCCCCGTCACCGGTGGTAATGTCTCCTTATACAATGAATCCAACGGGGAAGGGATCTACCCCACGCCGGTCATTGGGATGGTTGGTTTATTGGAAGACGCTGCGAAAAACTGCACGCCGTCCTTCAAAGCCGCCGGTGATCCCATTGTTCTCCTGGGCAACAGCGCTGATGAACTAGGCGGCAGTGAATACCTAGCCCTGATCCACGGCCGGGTCCAGGGCAAGCCACCGATGTTGGATCTTGCCAAAGAAAAAGCCCTCCACGACGTGGTACGGGGCGCTATCCAGCAAGGACTGATCCGTTCCGCCCATGACCTGTCCGAAGGCGGCCTCGCGGTGGCGGTGGCCGAATGCACCTTCGAAAACCAGCTGGGTGCGGTGGTCGAATTAGAAAAAGATGGTCTCCGCCCGGACAGTCTGCTTTTTGGCGAGTCCCAGTCCCGGGTGGTGCTCTCCCTATCTCCGGATAAACTCCCGGCCCTGCAGGCCTTGGCCGAACAGAAGAATGTCCCCTTCCGTGTGATTGGCCGTACCGGCGGGGACCGCTTACAAATTTTCATCGACGGCAACCAGTATGTTGACCAGACCGTAGCCGAACTCCAGTCGGCCTGGCGGGAGGGTATTCCATGTCAATTACCTTAGACCGCCTTCGGGCGGACAAAATGTCCGAGGAATGCGGTGTTTTCGGCATTTACGCCCCCGGAAGCGATGTGGCCCGCCGCACCGATTACGCCCTTTATGCCCTGCAACACCGGGGACAGGAAAGCGCGGGGATCGCCGTGGGCGATGGCAAAACAGTGCGCGGGGACAAGGGGACCGGCCTGGTGGCTGAGGTCTTTGCCGACACCGACCGGTTAAAACGGCTGCCGGGCCATATTGCCCTGGGCCACGTCCGTCATGCCGGCAACTGTGCGAACCTGGCGGTTAACGCCCAACCTTTACTGATCCGTTATCGCCACGGGTCTTTAGCCATTGCCCACAATGGCAACCTGGTCAACGGGGGTCATCTCCGGCAACAACTGGAAACGGAGGGTTCCATCTTTCAAACGACCACCGATAGCGAGATCATTGCGCACCTGGTAGCCCGGTCCGGCGAAAAAGAGTTGACCACCGCCTTGAAAAAAACCCTGCCCAAGGTGAAAGGGGCCTATGCTTTCGTGCTGATGACACCGGAGCAATTGATTGGCCTGCGCGATCCCCACGGGATCCGCCCCCTCTCCCTTGGCAAGACCTCCACCGGTTATGTTCTAGCCTCGGAGACCTGCGCTTTTGATACCATTGGGGCCGAATTTGTCCGGGATATCGCCCCCGGAGAGATGGTGACGATCGACCGCAATGGGCTCCACTTTGAAAAGTTTGCGCCGCCCGCACCCCATGCCATGTGCATTTTTGAGTTTATCTATTTTGCCCGGGCCGACAGTAACCTGTTGGGCAAGAACGTTCATCTGG
>JAAZDX010000155.1 GCA_012512605.1 Bacillota bacterium | reverse complement strand
TTGGTAATGGTTGAAGTCAAAACGCAACCGGTCCGGAGCAACCAGAGAACCGGCCTGCTGGACATGGGTTCCCAGCAGACGCCGGAGCGCCGCGTGCAACAGATGGGTGGCGGTATGGTTCGCCGCTGTCATCTTGCGGATCGCCTTGTCCACCAGCAGGGTGTAACCGACCGCTTGACGGGGAAAATCCTCCTTTTTCGCCACCAAATGGACGATCTTATCCTGTTCCTTCTGGGTGTCGACCACCGGAAACTCCACAAACGAACCGGGGGTTACCTCCACCCGGATCAGCCCGGTATCGCCCACTTGTCCGCCGCCTGCTGCGTAAAACGGAGTCTCCGCGAAGACCAGCCGGAAATACTCGTCATCGGCCCCGACCATCCTTAACTCGGTGGTTGTGAGCAGTTGTTCATAACCGACGAAAGCGGAATGGGGTCCGGGCGAAACAACCTCCCAATGGAGATCGGTTTCAACACTACTGAACTGGCCTCCAGCCCGCGCCCGCGCCCGTTGGTCTTCCATCAAACGGTTAAATTCATCCAATTCTACTTCGAGGCCTTCTTCTTCCGCCATCAATTCCGTCAAATCCAGTGGAAACCCATAGGTATCATAGAGTTTGAAGGCCTCGGCACCAGGGATAATCTTCTTCCCTTGCGCCCGCAGGTTCTGGCTGAGGTCGGCAAACAACGCCAAACCCTTATCGAGCGTACGACCGAAAGCTTCCTCCTCGGCCAGGATCACCCGGGAACAATGGTCCGCCTGTTCCCGGATCTCCGGGAAAGCATCCCCCATCTCGCGGACCACGACGGGGACCAAACGGTGGAGCAAGGGCTCTGTCGCCCCCAAATTCCGGGCAAAACGGGCCGCCCGGCGCAGAATCCGGCGCAGCACATACCCCCGTCCTTCGTTGGCGGGGAGTACCCCGTCGGAGATGGCAAAGGTTAGCGCGCGGATATGGTCGGCCACAACTTGGACCGCAACCCGTTCCTCTTCCCTGTCCTGTCCGGCGCCGGTCAGTTCCAAGATCTCCTGGATGATCGGGGTAAACAGATCCGTGTCATAATTGGATGTTTTCCCTTGTAAGACGGCCACAATCCGTTCAAACCCCATCCCGGTATCCACGTGTTTCGCCGGTAATTCCTCCAACGTTCTGTCGGCTTTCCGGTTATATTGAATGAAAACCAGGTTCCACAACTCCACGTAACGCCCACAGTCGCCGTTGACTTGGCATTGGTGTCCGGGGATGTGCCCCTTATCGCAACCCTCCGGACCCAAGTCAAAATGAATCTCCGAACAGGGTCCGCACGGGCCGGTCTCGCCCATCTCCCAGAAGTTCTCCGCATCACCGAAACGCATAATCCGTTCGTCCGGTAGGGGCGTCAGTTCCCGCCACAGGGCAGCCGCTTCGTCGTCGGTGTGATGCACGGTGGCGTACAGGCGGTCGATGGGCAGTCCCCAGACCTCCGTCAACAACTCCCAAGCCCACTGGATCGCTTCCCGTTTATAGTAGTCCCCAAAAGACCAGTTCCCCAACATCTCAAAGAATGTATGGTGGTAGGTGTCGCGGCCCACTTCATCCAGGTCATTATGTTTACCGCTTACCCGCAGGACCTTCTGGGAGTTGGCCGCCCGTTTATAAGGGCGGGTTCCAGTACCGAGGAAAACATCTTTAAACTGGTTCATTCCGGCGTTGGTAAATAACAGTGTCGGGTCGTCGGCCGGAAGTAACGACGAACTACGGACAAAGGTATGTCCCCGGTCGGTAAAGAATCGCACAAACTCACTGCGGATCTCATTGGCTTTTTTCATCATTAATCGCTCCTTATTCTGGTCAACCATCTCAAGCCGCACCATCTGATTGTCCATCCGCTAATCGTGGCTGGCCGGCGCGCCCCCGATGGTAGTGTTTACTACTACTGAGAAAATACTAATCGGGACTTGTCCCCCACCTGGTTTTTTAGTTTTTCATCCTAAGGACAGTTGTCCATCACCCAGCTTTAAATTTAGTCACTTCGTTGCCGGCGTGGTGACTTGGCGGTCACCGGCGCGGGTGACTACTTCATTTATGATTAATTCTACAAAAAAAGGGCCTCCCCTGCAAGGGGGTAGGCCCAAGTAGTTTATTGTCCACCCGGTTTTATTGTCCCGCCCGATGACTGAAGAACGCCAATGCTACCTCGGGAAAGAGAATATAGGAGAGGATATCTTCCTCGGTGAGCTGGCCGAAGCCTTTCTCCGCCAACTCGTTGCGCGCCGCATCAATCCGCGGCTCCATCAGATCAGCCGGACGACAGGTGATCGGTTCTTCATCCCCAATGATCAGCTTTTTGACTTCCGGATCGATCGGTGCCGGAGGACGACCGTAATAACCACGCACGTAATCTTTAATCTCCTTCGGTACAACACCGTAGCGTTTTCCGGTCAGGACATTCAGCACCGCCTGGGTGCCCACCATCTGGCTGGTTGGGGTCACTAAAGGTGGATAGCCCAGTTCGGCCCGGGTACGCGGCACCTCGGCCAGCACTTCTTCATAACGGTGCAAAGCGTTTTGGCTCCGCAATTGGTTCACCAGATTGGAGATCATCCCACCCGGAATCTGGTAGGAAAGGACCGCCGTATCAACCTTACGTGGTGGATCCAGATCCTTGTACTCTGCGCTTAGGTCCTTAAAGTGCTGATTAACCGGGGCAATCTTCGTTAAATCCAGACCCGTATCGTAGGCTGTACCCTGCAGCGCCGCCACCAATGATTCGGTCGGCGGCTGGGAAGTCCCCATCGCTAAGGCGGAAAGGGCGGTGTCAACCACATCAGCCCCCGCTTCGATCGCCTTTAAGTAGGTCATCGAAGCCATGCCGCTGGTGTAATGGCAATGGAGCTGAACCGGGAGCCCCACTTCGGCTTTGAGGCGTTTAACTAGCTCTTCCGCAATATAGGGCATCAATAATCCCGCCATGTCCTTGATGCAGATCGAGTCGGAACCCTTCTCCTTCAGTTGCTTGGCAAGCTCCACATAGGAGTCGATGTCATGGACCGGACTGATCGTATAGCAGATCGTACCTTGAACGTGGGCCCCCGCCTCTTTACAGGCCTTAATCGCGGTCTCCATATTCCGCGGATCGTTCAAAGCGTCAAAGATCCGGAAGATGCTGATTCCGTTCTCTTTTGCTTTGAAACAGAAGGCCCGCACCACATCATCGGGATAGTGGCGGTAACCGAGCAGGTTTTGTCCCCGCAGCAACATCTGGAGGGGGGTCTTCTGGATCGCCCCGCGTAAAAGCCGCAGCCGGACCCAAGGATCTTCGTTCAAAAAACGAAGCGCAGTATCAAAGGTCGCGCCCCCCCAGGCCTCCAATGAATGAAAGCCCACTTCATCGATGGCGGCCGCTACTTTCAGCATATCATCGGTTTTCATCCGTGTCGCCCAGAGGGACTGGTGGGCGTCGCGGAAGATAGTTTCGGTGATTCCCACTTTATGTGCCATTAAATAATTCACCTCTTATTTTAGAATCAGACCAGTTTTCGGATTCAAACCGGAACAGTTCAAAATTATGACGGGTCAGCTCAACCCAAACGGGCTAGCAAGATCCCCGCGGCCACCGCCGAACCAATCACCCCGGCCACATTCGGACCCATGGCGTGCATAAGCAAATAGTTTCCGGGGTTTTCCTCGGCACCAACCTTATGCGCCACCCGGGCCGCCATCGGAACCGCGGAAACGCCAGCCGCGCCAATTAACGGGTTAACTTTACCCCCGCTCAGTTTACACATAAGTCGTCCAAATAATAAGCCGCCAATGGTACCAAAGGCGAACGCCGCGAGCCCTAAAAGAAGAATACCAAGGGTTTGAGCGGTTAAAAATTGCTCCGCACTGGTCTTCGCCCCTACCGATAAGCCCAGGAAGATGGTGACAATATTGATCAGCTCGTTCTCGGCCGTCTTCACCAACCGGTCCGCCACCCCAGAAACCCGGAGGAGATTACCGAACATTAGAGAACCCAAGAGGGGTGCCGCCGACGGCAGTAACAAGGAACCAACCACCGTCACGACAATCGGAAAGATAATCTTCTCCTTCTGTGAAACGGGACGGAGTTGTTCCATCACAATCATGCGCTCTTTTTTCGGCACAAACAACCGCATTAAAGGCGGTTGAATAAAGGGAACCAGCGCCATATAGGAATAAGCGGCAATGGCAATCGGGCCCAATAGGTCCGGCTTCAACCGGCTGGTCAGGTAGATCGCCGTGGGTCCGTCCGCCCCGCCGATGATCCCGATCGACCCCGCCGCTTGTAAATCAAAGCCCAAAGCAATCGCCCCGAGCAAAGCAGCAAAGATCCCAAGCTGAGCAGCGGCCCCCAACAGAATACTCTTGGGGTTAGCGAGCAAGGGCCCAAAATCGGTCATCGCCCCGATCCCAAGGAAAATAAGGGGGGGATAGATCCCGAGTTCAACCCCCTGGTATAAATAGTAGAGCAAGCCTCCGGGCTGAAATTTCCCGTTGACCATAGAAGGCCCAGCCATCAGACCGGCCAATGGGAGGTTCGTCAGTAACGCCCCAAAGGCAATCGGTAATAGCAATAAAGGTTCGTACTTTTTCACAATTGCCAAGTACATTAAGTAGAAAGAGACCAGGATCATCAAACCTTGGCCTAGGGTCATGCCCGCCAGACCACTGGTCATCAAGAGAGCTTCAAAATTTTTCAGCATCTCGCTCGACCCCCTCTAAGACCGGAGGGACAACAAGGGATCACCGGTATTG
>JAAZDX010000154.1 GCA_012512605.1 Bacillota bacterium | reverse complement strand
GGGAGAAAGCCGGTTTTTGTTTCGGGGTGGAAAGGGCGCTGCGGATTGTCCGGGAGAGTCGCGCGCAAAACCAACAACCGGTCTACATCTTGGGCGCTTTGATCCATAATCCCCGGGTGATCGCGGATCTGGAAAAACAAGGGGTGCAAACCATTTCCGATCCTGAAGAGGCCGAACCGGGGGGAATTCTTTTGATCCGGTCGCATGGTGCTGGGCCCCAGATCTTTACCGCGGCGCAAGAACGGGGATTAACGGTGGTCGATGCCACTTGTCCCTTTGTTAAACAGGAACAAACACTAGCCCAGGGATTACGGCGGGATGGTTACCAAGTATTAGTGGTCGGTGACCCACGGCATCCGGAAGTAAAAGCTGTGGTTGATACCGTGGACGGGGATGCGGTTGTGGTAAACCCAGCCCAGCCTGAGGAATGGCGAACTAAACGGTTTAAGCCAAAACTGGGCTTGGTCTGCCAGACCACTCTTCCCCAAGAGCAGCTGGCGGCCGTTGTCAAGGATCTCCTCCCGGTGGCGAAGGAATTAAAGATCTTTAACACGATCTGCCATGCAACCAGAGAGCGGCAGACCGAAACCGCCAAGCTAGCCCGGGAAGTCGATCTTTTACTGGTTATCGGTGGAAAGAATTCGGCTAATACGCGTAAACTTGTGGAGATTGGGGCTTCCTTTACCCCGACTTATCATATAGAATCAGGAGAAGAGATTAAACCCCAATGGTTGGAAGGGAAAAAAACAATTGGAGTGACAGCCGGAGCGTCGACCCCTCAAAGTCAGATTTCCGAGGTCGTGGACTGGCTGCAACAAAATTATACAGGAGGTATTACTATGGAAGAAAATCAAGTTACGAACGGACATCTGACGGAGGAGGTAGATAAAGTGGAGAACGCGGAGCCGACCATGGACAACGAAGCAATGGACAGCGAAGCGAAAGACAACGAAGCAGTGGATAGCGAAGCGATGGACAGCGAAGCGTTGCTGCTTAATCAGGAGATCCCGCAGTTGGAAGAAGGCGCAATCATCGAAGGCACCGTCGTTGCGGTTGATGATGATGAGATCGCAGTTAATGTCGGCGGGAAGTCTGATTATTCGGTTCCCCTGGCGGAGCTGACCAGTGAAAAAGTGGATTCCGCCCGTGAGGTCGTGCAAGTTGGGGACAAAATCAAAGTTATGGTCCTGAAAGCAGGAGACGAAAAGACACGGCTTTCCAAACGAAAGGCAGAAGAAGAGGTGGCTTGGTCACAATTGAAAGACGCGTTCGAGCAACGCCAACGGGTGTCTGGGAAAATTGTCCGGGCGATCAAGGGCGGACTCCAGGTTAACGTCAACGGCCTCATTGCTTTTCTTCCTGCTTCCCATGCGGATCTGGGTTACGTTAGCGATCTGACGACGCTGGAAGGCTTGGAAGCGGAGTTTTATGTGATCGACTTCGAAGCCCAGCGGCGCCGGGCTGTGCTTTCCCGAAAAGAGGTGCTCGCGGAAGAGAAGGCCGCGGTGGAGGCTAAGGTCTATGCCGAGTTGGCCGAAGGAGAGACCCGCAAAGGGGTTGTGCCCCGCTTAACACCCTTTGGTGCCTTTGTCGACATCGGTGAGGGCGTGGAAGGACTCCTCCATATTTCCGAGATCGCTTGGGAACGGATCTCCCATCCTTCGGCCCGGTTAAAAGAGGGTGAGGAACTTGAGGTCATGGTCACCAAGGTCGACCAGGAAGCCAGAAGAATCTCCCTCAGTCTGAAACAATTATCCCCCCATCCCTGGAGTAACATTGGGGAGAAATATAAGGTGGGTGACGTGGTCGAGGGTAAAGTGGTGCGCCTAACCTCTTTTGGTGCCTTTGTGAACTTGGAAGAAGGCGTCGATGGCTTGATCCATATTTCGCAACTAAGTGACCGACGTGTGGAAAAACCCGATGATGTGGTGCAGGTGGGTCAAACGGTCCGTGCGAAAGTGCTCAAAGTCGAGCCAGAAGAAAGAAGAATCGGTTTAAGTATCCGTGCCACCCAGGAGAAGAAGGCGGAACCGGCACGGGAGCAGAAGCAAGCCCCGGCTATTCCCGGCCTGGAGGACAAACCGCTCTCTTCAAACCTGGGCGATCTGCTGGCTGAAAAGATGGGATTGGAACAAGACGACCGCGACTGATAAAAAGCTACGTTTGCTGGAAAAAGCTTTCCTTGAAGAAGAGGAAAGCTTTTTTTATTTGCGGCTTTTTACTTACGGGTTAGTTTTTGAATTGTAATTTAAAGCGGTGGGATAATAACTTTTAACATGACCGGACCCAAACGTCAGGAACTGGAGGAGGAAAAAGGATGAGTATCGGCTTGTTGCTTCTGATTGGCGCGGGTATTCTGATCCTGTTGGGACTGGCCCAGCAAGTTTTAGACCGGTTGTATCTCAACGATAAACAGGCTTTGCTGGTTCTGGGGGCCATGGTTGTTGGTAGTTTTATCGAGATCCCTCTTTACCGGGGTCAGCCACCGGTCAGCATCAATTTAGGCGGTGCCCTTATTCCGCTGGCCCTAAGCATCTATGTCCTGTACCGGGCCGGAACCGCCAAGGAGACCAACCGGGGAATCCTCGGGGCGCTTCTGGTGGGTGCGCTCATCTACGGGGTAGCCAAGGTCTACAAATTCGATATCAACGCCGGGGTGATCGAACCCCAGTACCTGTGGGGGATTATTGCTGGGGTTACCGCCTATATAATTGGGCGTTCGCGGCGCCTGGCCTTTATTGGTGCCACGGTAGGGGTGATCCTGGCCGACGTCGCCCATGCCGTCGAGGGCGCTTTGCGGGGTGCGCGCTATGGTCCAACCCGGATCGGCGGTGCTGGTGTTTTAGATACGGTGGTGCTTGCGGGAATTATCGGCGTGGTTTTGGCCGAAATTATTGGTGAATCCCGGGAGCGTCTACAGGGTGGGCCGGACCGTTCCGCCGAGCACTCGGAGGGTCTGGTTGAACCGGAACAACAGGAAGGAGGCGCGGATCATGAATAAAAAAGGAGGCATTTGTGGGTATGTACTCCTGCTTATTCTGCTGACTCTGGCCGCTCCGGTCTGGGGACATACGGAACGGGAGGATGGCTATTATACCCTGGTGGATCGAGAAGGACGCCGCATTGCCCGGACAGCCCATGAGGTGAAAAAAGGGGATCAATACTTAACGGCCGACAACAGGCTATACCGGGTAGAACAAGTGGAGGAGAACACCGCCCACCTTCGCTTCGTGCGCGAAGTAAATTTGGAAGCGGCGATCGCCCCGTCGATCTTAACCCGGCTTACCAGCGCGGTGGCCCGATTTATCCCCGGAAAAGAAGAATATGCCAAGAGTGACAACCGGCCGGTGGCCATCTACCATACCCACTCGGCTGAATCCTATGTTCCGACGGATGGGCGTTCAAGTATCCGCGAAAACGGCGGCATCTTTAAAGTGGGCGAATCATTGGCCCGGGCTTTACAGGAGCGCGGGATCAATGTTGCCCACGACAAAACACCCCACGATCCCCACGACGCAATGGCTTATGACCGGTCACGGCGGACCGCCACTGAGCTCTTAAAGAAAAACCCCATTGCCCTGCTGGATATCCACCGGGATGCGGTCCCGGCCGATGAATATGCGGGCGAGATCAATAATACGGCGGTCACCAAAGCCCAATTGGTGGTTGGTCGGCAGAACCCAAACATGAAAGCCAATGAGGCCTTTGCTTATCAACTTAAGTCGGCGGTCGATAAAAAATATCCCGGTTTTATCAAAGGGATTTTTTACGCCGACGGCAAGTATAATCAGGATTTGGCTCCGCGACTGCTCCTGGTGGAGATGGGCACCCACACCAACAGCCGGGAAGAAGCGGAAAGGGGTGCGGCGATCTTCGCGACAGCGGCCAAAGAGGTATTGACCAATGCGGGGGCCAGTAAGCGGGCGGTGGGTTTTGGGGCATCCCGGTCCTTTTTGTGGATTATCGGTCTTTTGGCGGTCGGGGTTGCGATCTATTTTGCAATCAACAGTGGATTTGGCAAAACCCGTACAAGCTTGGGGGGAGCCGGTAGGGGCTCGGATGAAGGCGACGACATGGGTCCATCTACCAGCCAGCAACCGCCGAAGGAGGAATAGAGATTTAAAGTGATTTACCATTGGGAGGGCAAAGATGGGGTGGCCCCCTTGGCGGCCGCAATGCATCTTGGGTATTTGCCCTCCCGGGTTACGAACGAAAGGGAACTTTGTTTTCTCCTCCGGCAGGAACTGCCGCTCGGTAAGGGGGTGCCCGCCCGCGAATTTGGCGTGTTGTTTCTGATGGGATGGGGGCAAAAAGGGGAAGGGGTTTACACCTTAGCTACCGGAAAAAAACCGGAGTTGGTGCTGAAGACCATCACGAAAATGCTTCCGCTCCTGGGGGAGGATCTATTGGATTACCATTTTATTAACTGCAAAACTGCGCTTAAACGCCACCGGAAACAAAGCCCCGCCGTAGGCCCGGGACTTTGCGGTTGGTATAATGCCATCGGCTTGATGGTTCGGGAAGTACAAAGGAGTTTGTAGGTGAAAGTAATCTATCATTGCTACGGACGGGCCCACTCATCGGTGGTTGCTTCCCATTTACACCTGGGAACCCTACCGCTGGACGGGCCAGTATTAAAGGAGCAAATTCTGGCGATCCCCGAATTCGATCGGGCCGAAGCTGCGGACTTCGGCGAGCCCTATTTTGTCGGTCAGGACGAAGCAGGAAACGAGGTGTATATTTTGGGCCTGAACAGCCAGGCCCCACTTTGTGTCAGGGCAATTCTAAGCTTAGCAAGCCAACTGGGCTTGGCCGACCAGATCATCTTGGTTAATACTTTGACGGAGATTGGATTGACCACCCGCATCGGGGGTTTCATCTCAAAAAAACTACGCTATCCGCAGTTGGGAAAGCCATTGGCTGCTTGGGGGATTATCCGTTCTTTGCCCCGACTGCGGCGGCTGGTTCGTGTCGTAAAAATGGAAATTGCGAGGAAGGGGTAGGATGGGTAAGAAGATTATCCTCATTACGGATGGTGATAACTGGGCGCGGCGGACGATCGAAGCGGCCGGTGAAAGGCTGGGTTTGCCGACAATTTCGGCCTCGGCGGGGAATCCCACGCCGCTACCGGCGGCTGCGCTCAGGGAAGAGATAAAAAAAGCCCCGGGCGAACCGGTGTTGGTGATGGCGGATGATGGCGGCGAACCGCGGAAAGGCCATGGCGAACGCCTGTTGGAGGCCTTATTACGTGATGACGATTTTCAGGTTTTAGGGGTGATTGCCGTTGCCGCCAACACGAAACGGGTTACCGGCGTTCCGGTCCATTTTTCAATTACACGGGAAGGCCGCGTCCACCGGGGGCCCGTCGACAAGGAGGGACGGCCGGAACCACCGGGTCAGAGGAAGGTGGAAGGCGACACGGTGGACGTGCTGAATGGGCTTCAGGTCCCGATCGTGGTGGGGATCGGCGATATTGGTAAGATGTCCCCGGTTGACCGGGCCGATCAGGGGGCCCGGATCACCACCAGGGCGATTGAGGAGATTCTAAAGCACAATGGTCTAATGGTTGGGGTCCAGACCTGAGGAGGGATTGAGATCAAGATTGGCATTCCACGGGCGCTCCTCTACTACTGGTATGGACCGCTGTGGCGTGTTTTTTTCGCGGAGTTGGGCCTGACGCCGGTGGTCTCGGGACCAACCGGTAAGGAGCTGGTCAACGCCGGGGTTAAAGCCGCCGTCGATGAAGCCTGTCTGCCGGTGAAAGTATTCATCGGCCATTGTTTAGCCTTGCGCACCCAATGTGATTACCTGTTGGTTCCACGTCTGGTCAGTATCAATAAAAAGGATTATATTTGCCCAAAATTTATGGGCTTACCGGAAATGACCAAGCAGGCGGTGGGCAAGCAGCCGGTTTTAATCTGGAAAAGTGAGAAAAACTGTGGCTTAGGGTCGCCGCAAGCGCTCCCGCTTGCGCTGCGTCAGGGTTTTTCCGCCCGGAGAATCAAAAAAGGGCTGCAAAAGGCGGAAGCCGCCTTTCGCACCTACCATCGCCTTCTTCAGCAAGGGTTATTTCCGGAGGAAGCGGAGAACGTCCTTTTCGGCGGTACGTGCCGTGATCGGGAGGAAAAAAAGCGCCTCATCGGCCTCATCGGCCATCCCTATTGTCTATATGATCCTTCGATTAATTTAGGGACGATCGGTCTAATCCAACGCTATGGGTTTAAGGTATTGGCCCCGGAGTTTTTTACCCCGCGGCAAATCGAGGAGGAACTGCAAGTTCTGGCCAAGCCCTTGTTTTGGACTTTGAGTCAACGGATCTTCGGCACTTTTCGTCTTTTGTGCAAGCAAAGGGTGGAGGGGATAATCTATCTCAGCGCCTTTGCCTGCGGTCCCGAAGCCCTAATCGGGGAGTTGATTAAGAAGGAGGCAAAAGCGATCGGCCTGCCCCTCCTCCAGCTCGATCTGGACGAACATTCGGGAGAAGCCGGGTTGGTGACAAGAATCGAGGCTTTTATCGATCTTTTGCAGAGAAAGAGGAGATTAAGTTGCGTTTAACCTTCCCCCACATGGGCCTCCTTTCGCTTCCGGTGGAAACTTTACTGAACGGTCTTGGTCATGAAGCAGTACCAGCCCCACCAACCAATAAACGCACCTTTGAACTGGGGGCCAAATACTCACCGGAAGGAGCCTGCCTACCTTTTAAGATTAACCTTGGTAACTTTATTGAAGCTTTTGAGCAGGGGGCGGAAGGGATCTTGATGGGCGGGGGCTTGGGGCCTTGCCGTTTTGGTTACTATGCCCAAATACAGCAACGGATCCTGGCGGATTTGGGTTATAAATTCCAGATGTTTCTACTTGAGCCGCTTGGAGGCGAGCGGCAGGAGCTTTACCGTACCTTACGGATGTTGCTGGAAAAGGTTCCGTTGCACCAAGCCGCCGCCGCCTTTCGTCTGGCCTGGCAGAAAATCCGCTGGGTTGACCAGGGTAACGCGCTCCTGCGCTTTGTACTGCCCCGCAGTGAAGACCGGGTAAAGGTACAGCGCAGCTACGAAGGTTTTCTCGCGGCGATGCGGAAGGAGAAAAAGCTTGAAAAACTTGGCGACCACTACCGGCAGTTGGAGAAGGAGCTCCAGGTCGACCGGCGACCGGAGACCGCCCGTCCGCTGCGGGTAAAGATTATCGGTGAAATCTATATGGTGCTCGAACCAAGGGTCAATTTTCACCTGGAAATGCTTCTAGGGGAGAAGGGGGTTGAAGTGGTCCGGACCATGTCCATCTCCCAATGGTTGGAAGAGCATTTATTTGGTTTTTTCTATCCCCACCATCGGCAGCGGACGGTTCTCCTTTCCACCCCCTTTTTACCCGCCTTTGTTGGCGGTCACGGCCGGGAAACCATTGCCGAAATGGTTGATGCGGGGGTTAACCGCTTGGATGGGGTGATCCAAGTTCTTCCCTTCACCTGTATGCCGGAGATTGTCGCCCAAAGCATTACGCCGGCGGTCAGCGCCGCCTACCAACTTCCCATTTTAACGCTGGTCCTGGATGAGCATTCGGCGGAGGCGGGTGTGATGACCCGCTTGGAAGCTTTTGTTGATCTGCTATGGCGCCGACGCGCGGGCGACAAAGGGGCAAGGAGGGTGCCCTCCGGCGTGCTGGGGTAAGACGCCGGACTTAAGATTGGCGCATGATTAGAACGTTGCGAACAACGAATGACGGATAACTGGAAGTTTTTTTAGAAGTGGGTGATTCTAGATGGAAGACGGCGTTTATTTAGGAGTGGACGTGGGTTCGGTCAGTACGAACCTAGTGGTGATGGAGCCAAGGGGTCGGATTATTAATAAAATCTATTTACGAACCGAAGGCAACCCCATTGGTTCGGTGCAAAAGGCCTTTCGTGAGGTGACACCGGAGTTTGCCGATGTAAAGGTCTTGGGGGTTGGGGTGACCGGTTCGGGACGGCAGTTGATCGGGGCGATCATCGGGGCTGATGTAATTAAAAATGAAATTACCGCCCATGGGGTGGCGGCTTTACGTGCTTATCCTCAGGTCCGGACGGTACTGGAGATTGGCGGCCAAGATTCAAAGATAATCCTGATCGACCAGGGCGTGGCCATCGACTTTGGGATGAATACGGTTTGTGCGGCCGGGACCGGTTCGTTCCTCGACCAACAGGCGCACCGACTTAACCTTTCGATCACCGAATTTAGTCGGATTGCTTTGCGTTCGAAAAATCCGGTGCGGATTGCGGGGCGTTGTTCGGTTTTTGCTGAATCGGATATGATCCACAAGCAACAGTTGGGCCATAGTCTGGAGGATATTGTGGCGGGCCTTTGTGCCGCTTTGGTTCGAAACTACCTTATC
>JAAZDX010000153.1 GCA_012512605.1 Bacillota bacterium | reverse complement strand
GGGGGATACAGTCATGATTCAAGTGGAGTCATACCTTAACGTGGCCGATAATTCCGGAGCAAAAAAGTTAATGTGCATTCGTGTCCTAGGCGGTTCTAAGAAACGTTACGCCGGGGTCGGCGATCTGATTGTCGCCGTGGTGAAAGACGCACTTCCCCCTTCTGCAGCCCGTAAAGGTGCCGGAATTGTTGGGGTGAAGAAGGGTGAGATCGTTAAAGCCGTGGTGGTGCGGACGAAGAAGGAGTCGCGCCGCCCTGATGGTTCCTATATTCGTTTTGATGATAATGCGGCGGTCATCATTAATGACCAGATGAATCCGCGGGGAACCCGTATTTTCGGACCAGTGGCGCGGGAGCTGAGGGAGAAGAATTTTATGAAGATCGTCTCGTTGGCACCCGAGGTCTTATAGAACTGGTGTGTGGCGAATTCTGATAAGAGGGGAGGTATAGTCGTGGAGTACAAAACCCATCTCCGTAAGGGAGACGAAGTTGTTGTTCTCTCCGGAAAAGATAAAGGAAAACGCGGCAAGATTCAACGCGTGTTTCAAAGCGAAGGAACGGTCATTGTTGAAGGGATCAACCTGGTCAAAAAACACGCTAAACCTACTAAAGACAATCCTCAAGGCGGGGTAATCGATAAACCAATGCCCCTTTCTACGGCTAAAGTGATGCTGGTTTGTGGTGGCTGTGGTCAGCCGGCGCGGATTGGCCGTGACCGGACCCCAGACGGTTTTTTGGTAAGGATCTGCAAAAAATGTGGTCACCAAATTAAGTAATAAAAGCCGGAGACGGATTTAATCACCTAAATGATTTGAGTTTGGGAGGAGGTGCTGACCATGTCTCGCTTACGGGAAAAATATGTGAAGGAAGTTATCCCGGGCTTACAAAGCCGTTTTGGTTATTAAAATGTGATGCAGGTTCCCCGTTTGGAAAAGGTCGTCATCAGTATGGGGGTGGGTGAAGCGACCCAAGACCCGAAGTTGATTGATGGGGCGGTAAAAGACTTGACGCAGATCGCCGGGCAGAAGCCGATAGTGACGAAGGCGAAAAAGTCGATTGCCAACTTTAAAGTGAGAGAGGGCGCATCCGTTGGGTGTAAAGTAACTTTACGCGGAGAGCGCATGTATGAGTTCCTCGACAAGCTTTTCAACGTGGCTTTTCCGCGAATTCGTGACTTTCGCGGCGTGTCCCCCAAATCCTTTGATGGACGGGGCAACTACAATCTCGGCCTCAGGGAGCAATTGGTCTTCCCCGAAATCAATTACGACGAGATCGATAAGATGCGGGGGATGAATGTGGTGATTGTGACCACAGCCCAGAGTGACGAGGAAGGTTATGAATTATTGAAACTCCTCGGTATGCCTTTCCGGGCGTCCTAAGTAAAGGAGGATTAACAAATGGCCAAGAAATCGATGATTATAAAAGCAAATCGGAAGCCGAAATATCCGGTTCGGGCGTATAACCGGTGTAAAGTCTGTGGTCGCCCCCGTGGCTATATGCGGAAATTTCAGCTTTGCCGTATTTGTTTCCGGAATCTGGCCCACCGCGGAGAACTCCCCGGTGTGGTAAAAGCCAGCTGGTAAGGAAGGAGGTAACACAGCATGGTCGTAACGGACCCAATTGCCGATATGTTGACCCGAATTCGTAATGCCAATATTGCCCGGATTAGACAGGTCGAGGTTCCGGCGTCAAATATTAAGAAGGAATTAGCCCGCCTGTTGAAGGAGGAAGGCTATATCCAGGATTACGAATTGATTGAGGATAATAAGCAAGGGATGATCCGTCTGTACTTGAAGTATAACGGAAAAAAACGGGTGATTACCGGACTAAAGCGGATCAGCCGACCGGGGCTCAGGGTTTATGTGGAAAAGGATCAGATCCCGAAAGTACTCGGGGGTTTAGGTATTGCCGTTCTTTCTACTTCCAAAGGGGTTGTGACCGATAAAAGTGCCCGCCAGATGGGAATCGGAGGCGAAGTCCTCTGTTTTATCTGGTAAAGTGTTGGTGCTAGGATAAGCAGTCGCGGGATTTATTATTGAATTAATAACCAAGAACCGGATTTGGAATGGGGGTGTAAATAGTGTCCAGAATTGGCTTAAAACCGATTAATATCCCATCTGGGGTTGATCTTAAGGTTGACGGCAATGTGGTGCGGGTTAAAGGACCGAAAGGGGAATTAACCCAAGAGATCCCCGCCGGAATAAAGGTCGTGCAAGACGGTGCGGTTTTAACCCTAGAACGGCCCAATGACGAAGGACATTACCGTGCCATGCACGGGTTAACCCGGAGCCTAATCGCCAATATGGTGGAAGGGGTAACCAAAGGTTTTCAGAAGACCCTGGAGATTAACGGGGTTGGTTACCGGGCAACGCTGCAAGGGAAAAAACTGGTATTGTCCATTGGTTATTCACATCCGGTTGAATTTGAGGCCCGGCCCGGAATCGAAATTGAAGTCCCGGCACCGAACAGAATTATTGTTAAAGGTGCGGACAAACAAAAAGTGGGGCAAATGGCTGCCGAGATTCGTGGTGTTCGTCCCCCGGAACCATACAAAGGCAAAGGCATTAAGTACGCTAACGAGTCAATTCGTCGTAAAGCCGGTAAAGCTGGGAAAGCCGGGAAATAGTCCGCTGAAAGGAGTGGAAATTGGTGTTTAAGAGAGTAGATCGCAATGAAGCGCGGGTTCGCCGTCACATCCGGTTGCGAAAAAGGATGTCCGGAACCACCGAACGGCCCCGACTGTCGGTTTATAAAAGTCTTCACCATATTTACGCACAGCTCATCGATGATGTCCAGGGGAAGACCTTGCTTTCCGCTTCCACTGTGGACCCGGAAGTACGGACGCAGCTTAACGGGTATGGCGGGAACATCGAAAGTGCAAAGCTGGTTGGGAAACTGATTGCCCAAAAAGCAAAGGATAAAGGGATCACCCAAGTTGTTTTTGACCGTGGCGGCTATAAATTTCATGGACGGGTAGCGGCCTTGGCGGAAGCAGCGCGCGAGAACGGACTGGAGTTTTAAGTAAAGGAGGGATATGATGAAACGGATTAACCACAATGATCTGGAGCTGACCGAGCGCGTGGTCTTCATCAATCGGGTCGCTAAGGTGGTTAAAGGCGGACGCCGCTTTAATTTCAGCGCTTTAGTGGTGGTTGGCGATGGCCAAGGCCATGTCGGAGTGGGGTTAGGCAAAGCCGGAGAGGTTCCGGAGGCCATCCGTAAAGGTGTTGAGGATGCGAAGAAGAAACTATTTTCTGTACCGATGGTCAACACTACTATCCCTCATCCGATCGAGGGTAGATTCGGTGCCGGGAAAGTTGTCCTGAAGCCGGCGGCACCTGGTACGGGTGTGATTGCCGGCGGACCGGTGCGTGCGGTTTTAGAACTGGCGGGAATTCGTGATATTTTGACCAAATCGATTGGATCATCCACCCCCTTGAATATGGTCAACGCCGCCGTGGCTGGGTTAATGTCATTAAAACAGGCGGAAGAAGTGGCTGCTTTACGGGGGCTTTCGCCAGAAAAAGTTCAAGGCTAAGGGGTGGTGAAAATGCCAAAG
>JAAZDX010000152.1 GCA_012512605.1 Bacillota bacterium | reverse complement strand
GGGATCGACATGTTTGATTGCGTCTTACCGACGCGGATTGCTCGGAACGGAACTGCGATGACCAGTCGTGGGCGGGTGGTGGTGCGGAATGCCGAGTACGCCCGGGATTTTTCACCCCTTGATCCCGAGTGTGCCTGTCCCACCTGTCAACAGTACACCCGCGCTTATCTGCGCCATCTTGTTAAGGCGGGCGAGATCTTAGGTTTAGCGCTTATTACTTACCATAACCTATACTTTTTAGCACGGATGATGGAAAAGATCCGGGATAGTATCGAACAAGGTGTTTTTTTCGAGGCGAAAAAGGCGTTTTTCACGGCTTACTACGGAAGAGCCGATGGCGAAGGGATTTAAAGCATAGGATTTTATTTCTTCTTGTGGTATACTATACTAGATATTTTCTTTGAAGGAGGTTTTGGCTAATGACTTGTCTCGCGGCCTTTGCTTTGCAAGCACCCGCGGCGCCACAAGGTGGTGGAGGCTCCATGCTGTTGATGTTCGCTCTCCTTGGTGTTTTTTGGGTGATCATGATCCTCCCCCAGCGGCGACAACAGAAAAAACGGGCGGAGATGCTTAATGCCTTAAAAAAAGGGGATAAAGTGATCACCATTGGGGGGATCCACGGCGAGATTACCGAGCTTGGCGATGAGGATATCCGTGTACGGATCGCCGATAAAGTGGAGATTAAGATCACTAAGGGTTCCGTCTCCCGGGTGAAGGGCGAATAACTTAAAACTTTTAAGAATGAACATAAGAAAAAGAAGGAAAGCCCAAGCAGAACCTGTTCTCCTGGGCTTTTTCACTATAAAAAATTGCGGATAGATTCACGGAATAAAAAATGCATGTCAGACTAAGCGAGAATCGAGGAGATAACATGCGGTATATTAGCACTAGAGGCCAATGTGAGCCGGTAACGGCTGCGGAGGCCCTGCTGACCGGACTAGCCCCTGACGGTGGGCTTTACCTTCCGGCGAGTTTTCCGGCGGGAGTAGCGAGTTCCTTCGCTACGGAGCCCAACTTAACTTACCAACAACTAGCCAACCGGATTTTAACGTTGTTTCTTTCTGATTATACCCGGACCGAGCTGGAAGAGTGTATTCGTCGGGCGTATGGTGAAAATTTTGCGACACCGGCCGTTACCCCGGTGACCATGGTCAGCGAAAAACTAGGCTTTCTAGAGTTATGGCACGGGCCGACTTGTGCCTTCAAGGATCTGGCCTTACAGCTTTTGCCCCATCTTTTGTCGGCGGCCGCCCGTAAACTACGGTTTGACCGCGAGATTGTCCTTTTGGTGGCGACCTCAGGTGATACCGGTAAAGCGGCACTGGAAGGGTTTAAAGACGTTCCCGGGACCAAGGTGATCGTTTTCTACCCGGAGGACGGCGTCAGTACCGTGCAAAAACAGCAGATGATTACCAAAGAGGGAACCAACACTTATGTGGTGGGGGTTACGGGTAATTTTGACCAAGCCCAGGCCGGGGTCAAAGCGGTCTTTACCAATGAAGATTTTCGACAGGAGATGGCGGCAGCGGGCAAAACCTTCTCCTCGGCCAACTCCATTAACTGGGGACGCCTTGTTCCCCAGCTGGTCTACTACTTTAAGGCCTGGAGCGATCTTTGCCAGCACCACACCTTAGCGCCGGGCGAGACCTTTAACGTGGTGGTTCCAACCGGAAACTTTGGAAACATCTTGGCCGCTTATTACGGCAAGAAACTGGGTTTACCGCTGCATAAACTGATCTGTGCTTCCAACCGGAACAACGTATTGACCGAATTTATCCAGACGGGCGAATACAACCGGAACCGCCAATTTTATCAGACGCTCTCACCGTCCATGGATATTTTGGTCTCCAGTAACCTGGAACGCCTCCTCTATGATCTGGCCGGAGCGGATCCGGCTCTAGTCCGGGCCTACATGGAACAATTGCAGCAAAAAGGGTATTACCGACTGGCCGCGGAGGAAAGGGAACGGCTCCAGAATGAGTTCTGGGCTGGTTTTGCCGACGAAGCGGAGACGACTGCAGCGATTCGCGCAGTTTATGATCGTTACCATTATCTGCTGGACCCCCATACAGCCGTTGGCTATAAAGTATACCAGGATTATCTGGAAGCCTCCGGGGATGACCGGCCGACGATCATTGCTTCGACGGCCAGCCCCTTCAAGTTTAACCAAGGGGTAGCCCAGGCGGTCTTGGGTCCGGAAGCTGAGGAAATCACGGATGAATTTGTGCTGATGGAGAAGTTGTCGGCGGTCACCGGTGTCGCGCTGCCGAGGGCTCTGGCCGGACTTCAGGATAAACCCATCCGGCATCGGCGGGTGATTGCACCGGCAGCGATGGCGGAGACGGTCCGGGAAATTTTAGGCCTTTAGAATGCTTGCCGCGGGTCGGACATTGTGGTATAATGCAGTATATTATTTTTAATTGCAAACAACGAGGAAGAGGGAGAGTAGCCCCGGAGGTAGGGTGAAGCGAGCCTCAGACGGTGGAAGCGAGGCCCCGAAGGCCTGGGTGAAGTTCTCCTCGGAGTTGCCGACTGAAGTCCGTCCCGTGACGGGTGGTAGGCTCGGCCGGGAGAGTTCCGCCGTTACCAGCGAACAGCCATCGGGAAGAAGCATTTTTTCCCCGTGGCGGAGGGACTATTTTTATAGTAAGCGCAGTGGTACCGCGGAAGCACAGCCTTTCGTCTCGCAGGAGACGGAAGGCTTTTTCTTTTTGGTTGTGGCTCAGGAACCATGAAAAAGTTGATTTAAGTTAATTAGTCTTGTTTAAACAAAACGGTTTCATAAACAAAACGTAAGAAAGGGAGAGGATAGCATTGATGTGGAGTCCCGAATACGAAAGCATGTCCGGGGAGCGGCGCCGGGAGCTACAGTTTAAGCGGTTAAAGGCAACGGTAGAGCGGGTCTATAACAAGGTGGCCTTTTACCGGGCGAAAATGGAAAAGGCCGGGATCACCCCCGCCGATTTACAAAGCCTGGATGATCTGAAGTATCTACCGTTTACGACCAAAGAAGACCTACGGCTCAATTACCCCTTTGGCTTATTCGCGGCCGAACTGGATGAGGTGGTACGGATTCATGCCTCGTCGGGGACGACCGGGAAGATGACGGTTGTGGGGTACACCAAAAACGATCTTGGGGTCTGGAGTGAAGTGATGGCCCGGAGTATTGCCAGTACCGGGGGTGGGCGGCACGACCGGATTCAGATTGCCTATGGTTATGGGCTGTTAACCGGCGGCTTGGGGGCCCACTACGGGGCCGAGTTGGTCGGGGCCATGGTGGTCCCTATTTCCGGAGGTAATACCAAACGGCAGCTCCAAGTGATGCGCGATTTTGGAGTGACGATCTTGGCCTGCACCCCGTCGTATGCTTTATACATGGCCGAAACGGCCCAGGAAGAAGGGATTAATCTCCAAGCGCTCCCCATTCGGGTCGGCATTTTTGGGGCGGAACCATGGTCGGAACCGATGCGGCAACGGATCGAGGAGCAATTTGGGATTAAGGCGTATGATATATACGGTCTGTCGGAGATTATCGGTCCGGGGGTGGCCATCGAGTGTGTGGAACAAAACGGGCTTCATATTATGGAGGACCATTTTTTACCTGAGGTGATCGACCCGGTAACCGAACGTCCACTGGCTGATGGGGAAAAAGGAGAACTGGTCTTTACAACACTGACGAAAGAGGCCTTTCCCCTCATCCGTTACCGGACGAAAGACTTGAGTATTCTTTATTCAGAGGCGTGCGCGTGTGGACGCACGATGAAACGGATGCACCGGATCCTGGGGCGGACCGACGATATGCTGATCATCCGGGGAGTAAATATTTTCCCCTCCCAGATCGAGAGCGTCTTGTTGGAGAATGGCGATGCTACTCCCCACTATCAATTGGTCGTGGACCGGAAAGGAAACCTGGACGACCTGGAAGTTCGGATCGAAGTGTCCGAAGCAATGTTTGCCAGTGAGATCCGTAAGCTGGAGGAACTCGGGGCCAGTATTAAAGGGAAGATTGAAAGTGCTTTGGGGATCAACGTCCGGGTTAAACTGGTCGAGCCGAAATCAATCCCCCGCAGCGAGGGGAAGGCGGTCCGGGTGATCGACCGGCGCAAAATCTATAATGGGAACGGGTGATTGTATTCGGGTCGCGTCTATAGTAAAATAAAAATAGAATTGTTAAATTTTACTTTTAGGGGAGAAGAGGATGAAAGTTAAACAGATCTCGGTCTTTTTGGAGAATAAATCCGGCCGGTTGGCCCAGGTCACTAAGATCCTGGGGACCAACCGGATTAACATCCGTGCCCTTGCCATCGCCGATACGGCCGATTATGGCATTTTGCGTTTAATTGTTGATGATCCCGGGAAAGCATTGGCTGTATTGCGTGCGGAAGGTCTAACCGTGCGCGAGACGGAAGTGATCGCTGTCGAAGTATCGGACCAACCGGGTGGTTTGGCCCACGTTTTGCAGGAATTAGATGACAAAGGGGTTAATATTGAGTATATGTACGCTTTTGTTGGAAAGACCGCAGAGAATGCCATCGTAATCTTCCGGGTGGAGGAGATTGACCGGGCCTTGGAGCTGCTTAAAAATTCCCATGTTAAATTGTTGCCCGAGAGCGAATTATACCATTATTAGCTTATTTATGCGGTCCCTTGCGAAGCCGGGTCAAGAACAAGACTGGTTTAATTTGGTATTCCCGGTCTGGCTGTCTGGCCTTCTTTAACAAAAAATACTGTAAAAAATCCGGTAAATAAGGCCGAAAAGTATAGTGAAAGCCTTTATTGTTCTTATTCATTAGTTAGTTGTTATACCTGGGGATCGGAAGAGACGTTTTTTGGAGTGTATATTTGATGGAGCAGCGGAAGCCGGAATGGTTAAAGATTAAAGTGCAAGCGAATGACGAAAAAAACGATGTTGAGCGTATACTGGGGAAACTGGCGTTACCAACAGTTTGTAAAGAGGCGCGTTGTCCCAACCTAATGGAGTGTTACGGAAGGAGGACGGCCACTTTTTTGATCTTAGGACGGAATTGCACCCGTAATTGCCAGTTTTGTAATATCCAAAATGGACCACCGGAACCGTTAGCCCCCGACGAGCCCCAGCGGGTGGCGCAAGCAGTTGTCACGCTCAAATTAGACCATGTGGTGGTCACTTCGGTGACACGCGATGATCTGCCAGACGGCGGGGCCGGACAGTTTGCGGCGGTGATCGCGGCGATCCGGCGCTTAAATCCGGACGCCACCGTTGAAGTATTGATTCCTGATTTTCAAGGGGAGCGGACGGCTTTGCAGAAAGTGGTGGCCGCTAAACCCGATGTGCTCAACCACAATGTGGAAACGGTTCCCCGCCTTTACCCGACCGTCCGGCCCGAAGCCGATTACCATCGTTCTTTAACCCTGTTGGCGCGGGTGAAAGAAGATAATCCTCAGATTCTAACGAAATCTGGCGTGATGGTGGGTTTGGGTGAAACTGAGGATGAGTTGATTGCAGTAATGAAAGACCTGCGCACCGCTGGTTGTGAAGCGCTGACGATCGGGCAGTATTTGGCACCTTCCCGATACCATCACCGGGTCGTCGCCTATATTACTCCGGAGCAGTTTAAACGGTACGAAATACTCGGTCGGGAGCTGGGGTTCCGCCATGTGGCGTCCGGTCCTTTTGTGCGCAGTTCTTACCGGGCGGCGGAGGCCTTCTCCGCTTTCTAAGCAGTTGTTGTTCAGGAGACAGGAGGGACTACAAGTTTGGTATATGATCTAATCGTGCTTGGGGGTGGGCCTGCCGGTTACCATGGGGCGGCTGAAGCTGGACGAAAAGGTCTGAAAACCCTATTGGTTGAGCAAGGTGCTTTGGGCGGTGTCTGTTTACATAGCGGTTGTATCCCGTCGAAAACATGGCTTCAGTAGGCCAAGATCTTTGCCCATGCCCAGAACGGGGC
>JAAZDX010000151.1 GCA_012512605.1 Bacillota bacterium | reverse complement strand
TTCGTGGGGGTCGACCGTCCGGATGGTGCCGGACTTTCTTCCCATGATGGACTTTCGCGGGGTTAAGGTGGGGAATATCGTCGGCGGCCTCTCCGAACTTGGTGATCTGGGCGCGCAACAGGTGGCGATGAATATCGCCAACAAACTGAATGCCACGACAAAACTCCTCAGTCTGCCCTTTATGGTCCAATCAGCCGCGGCCAAGTGCGCGATCTTCAGTGATAAATATGTGCAACAGGAGATCGAAGCTTTGAAGAATTGCGATATCTGTCTCGTCGGTATCGGCTATGTAGGTCAGGAGTTTTACCAAGGGCTTTATAAAGCGGAAAGCCCGATTCCCGATGATGAAGCGGTCGGTGAGATTGTTGGCCGTTATTTTGACCTAGACGGTAATATTGTCAAGAACAACCCCAATGAAGACCGGATTATCGGGTTAACCCTTAACGATCTAAAAAGAGTCCCGATCTCGATTGGGGCGGCCGGTGGGATTGAAAAATGCCGGGCGATCGCCGGAGCGCTAAGGGGTAGATATATTAATTGTCTTGTTACTGATCTAAGAACGGCGGAGGCCATTATTAAGCTTGAAGAATCTATAGGAGAAAAATAACGCGTGCGGGGCAGCAATTACGTACACAGCACAGATGGGAAAGGGTGAAAAGGTTTGAAAACAGCACGATTTGCCGGTGGGAGAAAGGTGGTTCTGGAGGAGAAGACAACGCCGGTTGCCGGTAAAGGTCAGGTGGTTGTGGCGGTAAAAAGTTGCGGTCTTTGCGGTTCCGAACGGGACAACTATATCAATGGGTATATGCACCACCAGGGGCATGAGGTGGCCGGGGTGGTTACTCAGGTGGGCACCGACGTCACCAATGTGCGTCCCGGAGACCGGGTGGTTGTTTACCTGACGTCCTTCTGCGGCGAATGCACTTACTGTCAACAGGGGTTGACAACCATGTGCCTTAATTATCCGGAAAAAGAGAATCTCGGCTGGGCCTATCCCGGCGGGTTTGCCGAGTATCTGGTCACCAACGCGCAAAACGCCTTACCCTTAGATGAAGAGCTTTCCTTCGAAGACGGGGTCTTGCTCTTGGATACTTTGGGTACTCCGTTTCACGGATTAAGGCTGGCCCGGGCGGAAGAAGCCGAAACGGCTCTGGTGGTTGGCTGCGGTACTGTTGGCCTGGGTACGGTCTTGATCTTAAAGGCGTTGGGGGTAAGAGAGGTTTATGCGACCGATCTCTCTCCTTTCCGTCTGGAAATGGCCCAGGAATTGGGGGCCGTTCCCCTTAAAGTTCCGGAAACACCGGTCCTCGACTTTGTAAAGGAGAAAACAGGAGTCGGTGTTGATCTTGCCGTTGAGGCGGTAGGGAACCCATCCACTTTGGTCCAGGCGATTAAAGCTGTTCGGTTTGGGGGCGTGGTCTTGGGATTGGGAGAACAACCCGATGATTTTTCACTGGAGATAGATCTGGAGATGAGATTGAAAGATCTGGTCACCATCCGTTCATGGTATTTTCCGGTGAAAGAATATTTTGAAAACATGAAGTTGATGAAAGGGGGTTTCTTTGCCAACAAGGACAAGCTGGTAACGGCCAGGTTTCCACTGGAAGAGATGCAGACCGCCTGTGATCTGTTTTACGAAGGCAAGACCAACGGCAAAGTGTTGATCAATTTTTCGTAAGGGTAAAAGAGTTTGTCAGACTAGGGAATGCATTTTCATTGTTGCGCACATACGCAAGAAAGGCCAGGTGAATGATGATGAAAGCTCTAATTACAGCACCGTTTGCCCAGGAAGCGGTGGAACGCCTTTCCGAGTATTATCAGGTTGTCTTGAGGGGATGGGGTGTTGACCGGCAAGAATTATCCAAAGCCGAATTGCTAGCAAGCATCGCTGATTTCGATGTTTTCGTCAGCGAAATGGAGTTTGCGGACCAGGAAGTTATCGATGCCGGGAAAAACCTCAAGGTTATTGCTTCGGTGCGGGGAACGCCGTTCAATATAGACCATGAGTATGCCAAGAAAAAGGGGATTATTTCCCTCTTTGCCCCAGGCAGGAATGCGGTGGGCGTGGCGGAATTGACCATTTTCCTAATGGGTGAGCTTACCCGGAAAATTACTACCGCCCATTGCTACATGAAGGAAGGCAAATGGACCGAACAGAGTGAGATGACTTACATCAAGTTCAGAGGCGAGGAGCTGTATAACAAGGTTTTAGGTTTAGTGGGCTTGGGGGCGATCGGGATAAAGGTGGCCCGGATTGCGCAGGCCTTTGGGATGCGGGTTCAGTGTTATGACCCCTATCTGGATCCGGCGGTTGCGAAAGAGATGGACATCCGCCTGGTGGCGGAGGTGGAGGAGCTGTATGCCACGGCAGATTTTGTTTCCGTCCATTGCCGGATTACTCCGGAAACAACCGGGATGATCGATTATGAACTGCTGAGCCGGATGAAGCCCACGGCCTATTTTATCAATACCGCCCGTTCCAAAATAACTAAAGAGGCGGATCTGATCCGGATCTTGCAGGAAAAAAAGATTGCCGGTGCGGCCTTAGATGTCTTCGACCGGGAGCCGATCGGCCCGGATCACCCTTTACTTAAGCTGGACAATTGTTATGTGGTTCCCCATATTGGGGGTGCCACTAATGAGGTGGTTGTTCACCACTCGCGGATCATTACCGATGATTTGCTCCGGTTTGCCCGAGGCGAACAGCCGGTGAATGTACTTTAATTATTATCATTTTAGCAGTGGAGGACAGATGAAAAAGGACTATTTTTTGGTGCTGGACGCCGGAACAGGTGCAGCCCGCTGTAACATATTTAACCGGCAAGGGGAGATCATTGCCGGCGATTATGCGGAGTGGAATTATACGACTCCCTATTATGAAAACGACGCGGACGCGGGCGCGCGTGAAATACGGGAATTCGACCCGGAGGAGTTTTGGGCGATTTTCTGCCGGGTAATCCGGAATGCCTTACAAAAAGCCGGACTGTCCCCGTTGGCGATTGCCGGGATCACCTCCACCAGTCAGCGGGAAGGGATCGTCCTTCTGAATAAGGAAGGAAAAGAGATTTATGCCGGGCCCAACATTGATTTTCGCGGCGCCAAGGAAGCCGAATATCTGGCCAAGCACTTTGGCCCGAGAATATATAAAGAATCCGGGCACTGGCCTTCGGCCTTGCACGCCCCGGCCCGACTTTTATGGTTCAAACAACACCGGCCGGATATTTTTGCCGAAATGGAAACCCTGCTGATGATTAATGATTGGCTTCTTTACCGTCTGACCGGGAAAACGGCTTCCGAACCCAGCAACGCGGCGGAGAACTTATTTTTCTCCATTCAGAAGCGGGAGTGGAATTATCCGCTCATGGACGAGCTTGGGATCAAGCGTAGCCTTTTCCCTCCGGTGCTTTCTTCCGGCACACGATTGGGCGAGGTGAATGAAACCGCCGCAACGCAGACGGGTTTGGCCCCCGGAACGCCCGTCTATATCGGCGGTGCGGACACCCACTGTGCCGTCTTGGGGAGCGGCGGGATTACCGCTGGGCACCTGGTGATCGTTTCCGGGACTTCTACCCCGGTGATGGCAGTCGTGGATACGCCAATCATCGACAGCAAGGGACGGGTGAGAACCGGACCTTACTTAACAAAAGACCAATGGGTTCTTGATAGCAACGCGCGGCCGACCGGCGTGGTATACCGGTGGTTGCGGGATACTTTCTATAAGACGGAAGGGGAAGCCCACGGCCTTAATTCGGCGGGCGACTTGTATCGGCTCATGGATGAGGAGGCGCAGACTGCACCTCCTGGCTGTAACGGATTAATGGCCTTTCTCGGTCCTTCGATCCTCGACACCAGTAACATCCGGGATTTTGACGGAGTTTTTATGGGAATTAAGCCCAGTTATGAAAAGGAACTGTGCAACCGGGGGCTTTTTGCCCGGAGCGTTCTGGAGAACATCGCCTTTGCGGTCAGGGGTAATGTGGAGCAACTCTACGCTTTATTAGGGGAAAAACCAAAGCAGGTTTATTTAACCGGTGGGGCGGCAAAGGCACCTTTGCTACGGCGGATGATTACGGATCTGGTCAATCTACCGGTTCATGTCAGCACTTGTCCGGAAGCGACCTCCTTGGGTGCGGCCATTTGTGCGGCAGTCGGCACCGGGGCCTACGCAAGTTTTGCCGCGGCGGTCGACGGGATGGTGGGGCAGCCGCTGGTCGAAGAGCCGGACCCCGCTACGAGCCGGTGTTATGAAAAGTTTTACCGGCGCTGGTTAAAAGTATACGCCCATCTTACCGCGAATTACCGGCTGTTTACTTCCGGGCTTGAAGAAAGCTCCGGCGTATGAGCACGGGATTGCGAGAAGAAAAGAGACAAAAAAAGAAACAGGAAGAGAAGAAAGGGAGAGTTTGATAATGACAGCAAATGAAAAAAACGCCCAGGTACAAGAATTGGCACAGCAGATTGTTGATTATGGTGTAAAAATGCTCAAGGCGGGGTTTGTCACCGGGACCGGCGGGAACATCAGCGTCAGAGTACCGGGAGAAGACGCCTATCTCATCTCCCCCAGTGGAATGCCTTATGAAGAGATCACCGTGGATGATATTGTGATGATCAATTTCGAGGGCGAGATCATCGGCGGCAAGCGGAAGCCTTCGGTCGAGCAGAATATGCACCGCCTCATTCTCAAAAACCGACCGGAGTTTAACGCGGTGATCCATACCCACTCCTGCTATGCGGCGGCTTACTCCTCTTTGCACCGGCCACTCCCGGTCTTCCTCGATGTGATGCATTGTGTCTTTGGGGGCGCCGTTCCCTGTAGCGACTACGCGCGCATCGGTACGCTGGAGTTGGCGCAGAATGTGGAGAAAGCGATGCGGGGGACCAACGTGGTTC
>JAAZDX010000150.1 GCA_012512605.1 Bacillota bacterium | reverse complement strand
GGTGGGGCGAAGGGAGATGGTAAACCCGTTTATCAGGATCTGAAAAACGGCGTGCTCACCTTGCCTTTGATCTTAATCAGCGGGCAACCGGGCTTTACCGAGTTACTGGCCGAAGTGCAGGCGGAAGGGAAGGTTCTGCCGAAACACCGGCGGTACATCCGGAAATGGTTGACCGTCGGGCGGGTTGATGCCGAAGTATGGCAACGGATCACCGCATACCGGCAGCGGGCGCAGGAACGGCTTACCGCTTTGCGTCTGCCCCAGCACTCCCTATTGCAGGATTATGCCGACCGGTTTTTAGAAAGAAAAAGGAATTAAAAAAAGACTTTCCACTATTAATTTGGAAAGTCTTTCTGCTATCCGCGTAACCAGCGTATTAAACGGTTGCGCCCATGACCCTTCTTTTAATGGTGTTCGTCGGTATCTGTCAGCGGAGCCCCAGTTTTTCCTGGAAACGTTGGAGCTGAGGAGCGGCGGCCAGGTGCGCTTTGGCGGCACCTGCCTCCAGGATACTTTCAATGGCCCCAGGGGCTGATAACTCCTGTACCTTTTCCTGAAGCGGCCGGAGGGTCTCCACCACCTGCTCGACCAGGTCTTTTTTAAACTGGCCATAACCACAACCCTCGTATTGGGCAGTAATGGCCTCGATACTCTGGCCGGAGCAGAGTGAGTAGATGACCATCAGGTTGGAGACGGCCGGTTTGGCTTCTTCGTCGTAACGGATGACGGCTTCTGAGTCGGTGACTGCGGACATAATCTTCTTTTTGATGACATCCGGCGGATCCAACAGGGCGATATAGCTTTTCGGGTTAGGTGCCGACTTGGACATTTTCTCCAGGGGATCGGTGAGGCTCATGATCCTTCCCCCTTGGCTCCGGGGTGGAATGTAGGGTTCAGGTACTTTAAAGACCGCTTCGTTAAAACGGTTATTGATGCGCAGGGCCAGATCGCGGGTGATCTCCAGGTGTTGCTTCTGGTCTTCGCCAACCGGGACCAGATCGGCATTGTAAAGCAGAATATCGGCGGCCATTAGGACCGGATAGGTTAAGAGACCGGTGGTGACGACCTCTTGTTTTTTTGCTTTGTCCTTAAATTGGGTCATCCGCCTCAATTCCCCGATGTAAGTGTGGCACTCCAACAGCCAGCTGAGTTCGCTGTGGGCGGGGACATGGGACTGCACAAAGATGGTGGAGATCTCGGGATCGATGCCGGCGGCGACAAAAAGACGGGCCGTGTTTTTGATGTTTTCTTTCAACGCGACCGGGTCCTGGGGGACGGTTAAAGAATGGAGATCGACGACGCAAAAGAAACAATCGGCTTCATGTTGCAACGTGACGAAGTTGCGGATCGCCCCTAAGTAATTGCCGAGGGTCAATGAACCACTGGGTTGCACGCCAGAGAAGACTCGCTTTTTCATCAGGCAAACACTCCTTCGCTAAATTTCGCTTGGTTTTACTTAATTCCGGTATTGGCTTATTACTTTATGGTTAGAGATTATTAGGGACTAAAGGGATTATTAGAGAAACAACTTATTTAGATCTTTACCCACTTTGCCGTCTTTACCATGCTTTATCTTTAATACCGGGTAAAGGGCGTTCGGGGCTGAGGATTGACATTGACTAGACAGAGAAAGACGACCGTATACTCTTCGTTCGACAAACCCGGAACGGTCCTGAAACTATTATAGAAAAAACCCCGTCCCGGTCTTGGGACGAGGTTGCTCGCGGTGCCACCCAAGTTGACGCGGCGGGCTTAGCCCAACGGTCCACTTTTGTACGGCCGGTTGGCCGTTACCCTGTTAACGGGGGGGCCGCCAGCGCCTACTGTCGTTTTCAGCGCCGGACTCACGGATCCATTCCGCCTTCCGCCGGCCCGGTTCACACCCACCACCGGTTCTCTGCACCTTAAAGAAGGCTTACTCGTTCCGTTCATCGCTTTCTTTACGCTTTTCTACCTTTTAAAAAACAACTCTCGTTTATTATTACCGTTTCCAAATTATTATATGTGGCCTGCTTTCGCTTGTCAAGGGCGGGCGGTATATGTTATAAGATGTGGCTTGTCGCAAGCGAAGAAAATGTTTTTTGGATGCTACGAAAAAAGCTTATGTTATAATGAAGATCATAGGATGTGTGTTTGAATCCAATTATATAATCAAAGATCGATCCCTATTGAAAAGTGGGCGGAGGCGTTTACCATGACTGATTTTGTCCATCTGCATGTTCATTCCCAGTATTCGCTCTTGGACGGGGCTGCTTCTTTGGAACGTTTGGTTGCGGAGACAGTCGCCACGGGGCAGAAGGCGGTCGCCCTAACCGACCATGGAGTGATGTACGGTGCATTCAAATTTTATCAAGCGGCGACGGCCGCCGGGATCAAACCGGTGATCGGTTGTGAGGTTTATGTGGCCAACCGTAGTCGGTATGACCGGGAAGCGAAGATTGATGACGATCCTTACCATTTGGTTCTCTTGGTCGAAAATGAGCAGGGGTACAAGAACCTGACCAAACTGGTCTCCCTTGGCCATCTGGAGGGTTTCTACTACCGGCCACGGGTCGACCGGGAAATCTTGGCGGAGCATGCCGACGGCTTGATTGCGCTCTCGGCCTGTCTCAGCGGGGAGATTCCCACCCACTTACTGGCGGGCGACTATGCAGCTGCTGAAAAAACGGCCGCTTGGTACCGGGATGTTTTTGGACCGCAAAATTTCTTCCTCGAACTGCAAAACCAGGGGTTGGAGGGGCAACGGCAACTCAACCGGGACTTGGCTACCCTTGCCCAAGCGCTGGAATTGGAGTTGGTGGCGACGAACGATCTGCATTACATCAAACGGGAAGACGCAATGGTCCACGACGTTTTGCTCTGTATTCAAACCGGGAAGACGATCAATGATCCGCAGCGGATGAAGTTTCCCACCGACGAATTCTACTTTAAAACTGGGGAGGAG
>JAAZDX010000149.1 GCA_012512605.1 Bacillota bacterium | reverse complement strand
GTTGACGGTCTCTTCAACGGTTTCAGCCCCCGAACCCATACAAACAATGATCCGTTCCGCATCAGGCGCGCCAACATAGTCAAAGGGTTTATAATGACGACCCGTCAGTTTCCCCACTTTTTCCATAATCTCCGCCACAATCTTGGGTGTAGCCAAATAGTAGGGGTTAGCAGCCTCACGGTTCTGGAAGTAAACATCAGGGTTCTGGGCTGTTCCTCTTTGCACCGGATGTTCCGGGTTCAAAGCACGTTTCCGGAAAGCTTCAACTTTCTCCCAGTTCACCAGGGGTCTAATCTCGTCATAAGTGATCTCATCAATCTTCTGGATTTCATGGGAAGTCCGGAAGCCATCAAAGAAGTGCACAAATGGAACCTGGGATTCTAAGGTCGCCAGGTGCGCAACCAGAGCCATGTCCATCGCTTCCTGTACCGAGTTGGAAGCAAGGAGGGCAAAACCGGTCTGTCTTGCCGCATTAATGTCACTGTGGTCGCCAAAAATGGAGAGTGCATGCGCGGCTAACGCCCGCGCCGAGACGTGAAACACGGACGGGAGCAACTCTCCAGAAATCTTGTACATGTTCGGAATCATCAGAAGCAACCCCTGCGAAGCGGTGAAAGTACTGGTGAATGCACCAGCGGCTAAAGAACCGTGAACTGCCCCCGCGGCGCCTCCTTCCGATTGTAGCTCGGCGACTCGCACCGTCTGTCCAAACAGATTCTTGCGCCCTCTGGCGCTCCATTCGTCTATTACCTCCGCCATCGGCGACGAGGGGGTAATAGGGTAGATCGCAGCAACATCGCTAAAAGCATATGCAATATGCGCTGCAGCGGTATTGCCGTCAATTGTAACTTTTTTACCCACTGCCAGGCCTCCTTAAACTTGTAATGATAATTGGCGTTACATAGAAGTAAATAAATACGAAACAGCGAAACGTGAAAGAGGACCAGAATATTCCGGTCCCAAGTTAAGATCCCTTCCCTGGAATCAACTTGTCACACTAAAAGAATAACCTATTTTATCAGTGGGGAAAAGGCGTTTAACAAAACGTTAACACTTAATTATCCCGTCTTTAGCTGGTTATCCTCCCATTATTAATTATAGTCCAGGCGTTTTGGATTGCTTCTTATCAGAAAAATAGTCGTCATTCTCTCGGTTGTTAAGTAAATTTTTGGAACGATCCCCTTTTTTTCTTTTTCCTTGATTGAGATCTCTTAACTTGTCGTTCTATCCCCCAAGTCCAATTGGGGAAAACATGAACATGCGAGAATACAAGAGGAGGGGGGCTAGCGTGGGCGGCTACCTTTGGTTGCTCCGGAGACGGGCCCCATTGAAGAAGGAAAATACGGTCCGATAATACAAAGCCACATCTTTGGGTTCCTTCACTTCCAATTCGCTCGCTAAAACACGGATTTGCCGCTCGTTAACTAAATAGTATTTTTCCTCTCCCGTTTCTCGGTAAAGCAGATCCAAGGCGCTGGTGAAAAGAAGACCTCCACCGTTTTGGATCAGTTCCAACTCCTCATCCCAGAAATGGTAAAGGCTATAATCAACCGCCGCTTGGATCCCGGCAAGAACTTTTGGGTCCCCGGTAATTCGGTAGTAGGCAACTAGACTGTCGGCGAGTAAACCCGCTTTATAAATAAAGTCCGTTGGGAAACCGCCTTTTTGTTGCTGTTGCCATCCTAATACTAACTCAACCAGTTCAGCAGCACTATCCAGGTAACGCTGATGACCCGTTGCCTGGTAAGCCGTGAGCAAGGTCATAATTCCCGCACTGAATGTCCGGAGATCGGTAAATGTAGCGCCGGCTTGCAGCGTAACGCGGTCGGCCATTCGCAGCGCCAGCTCATATCCGAATTGGTCGTCAAGGAGATAATAGCCCAGCATCAACCCGCCATTCGCAAAGGGGCGAAAATCATTGGCGGCGCTTACTGCGCCGGAACGGGTATCCTTCAGATGATCCAGTCCCGGGAAAGGGCGGGGGTTAGCAATCGGATTCACTAAGTCCACATCTTGCCAGTGGGTTAAGGCTGCTTCCCCCACTTCCAAAAGCGCCGGATCTTCCGTTTGGAGGTAGGCACAGAGCAGTTGGTAGGGTAGATCGTAGGCAGTATTGTTCCAATACTGACCCGGCTGCGCCCAGGGTCCCGCAAAGGTAATCGGAAGATCGCCGTAATTAAAGAAACCCCAATAGTCCGCGGTGATTGCTTGGCCTTCGCTCGGCGGCCCGAACAAGTTTAACAGTGCCGACCAAATTTTCTCCTTGAGGAGTAAAGCCATGCTCTGTAGTTCTGGGCTAAGCTCGTCAATCAAACCTCTAGCCATTAGAGGTTGGGCCAGGATCCCGGTCTGGTTCATCCATTCGGCAGCCGCCGTTGCCACTGGCGGTTTATTAGTGATCGCCTCAAGATACTGTAAACTTTCGCGGTCGCGTGCTCCAAAGAAAGACAAAGTTAGTTGATGGGTTTTGGCGACCCCGGCCTCCCAAACTTGCCCCGAAGAGTTAAGCAGTTGGATCCGCATCTGGCCGCCACCGTTCACCTGTAATCCTTTTGGATACTGTTGCCGGAAAGCTTTCACCCCAAGGCCGACCCCACCCTCCGCCCCGGTTAAGGCGGCCCATCCGGCCGGCGCATCCCCAGGGGCCGCTGGAAAGGTTCCGCTCCACCGGTTCCGGTCAGGGGAATCAACTAGAACTCCAGCCCAACCATCCCTACGTAAGCCTGTCGTTTTGGGTGCCTTGCCGTCAACACCAAAAGCGGTCTCTAGTCGTTCCCCTTTTAAGTTAAAGGCCGCCCGGACCCAAGCCTCCTCCATGGTTACCGGTTGGCCGGTGGTGTTGATTAATCTCAATGCTAAACGGAGATAAGAGGTTTCGGCAGAGACAACCAACCGACAGTCGTAAGTAAAAGGGGCATCGCCCGCTTGGATCAGTAGCGGCCCTGTGATCCGAAAAACCGCCCGTAGCGGCCCTGCTTCTTCCAGAGTAATCCGGGCATCCGCAGCGCTGCCTGTTGTGGACTCACCGCTGGTTGTCTTTATACCTAGTTCCAACGGGACCGCCATAGCCGGAGCGTCGTCTGGAAAAAGGCCTCTACCGTTCGGGTCGAACCAAGCCTTCGCCACTAAAGGCTGCTTTGTATTCAGCTCCAATTTCAAAAGGCTGTTTTCCACCAAATACCCGTTAGCGGTCTTTTCTACCCGAACGGCGGCCCGGGGCTGCCCTCTTTTTTCTTCACCAGGGACGACCCGGTAAACAAGGGAATCATGGCGATTAATTGTCCCGAGAAAGGTAATCCGCCACCACTTTGGTACCGTGGTTGCCGTAGAGGGGGACAAGAGTATTGCTTGACTGGGCACTTCCCGGCCCCATTGGTCTAAAACCCGTGGTGGGTCCTGAAAAGACCGGTCTCCAGCCGCCACCGGTACGCCCACGGTGATCGGGGTGTTTTTCCAATCGAGCCCCGCCCGCTCTTTGATGACAACCGGAATTACCGCCGCTCCTTTATTGGCCTGTACTAACAGGCTAATACTTAAGCACAGGATGGCGATGAAGAAAAATGTCGCTCCCCGTTTACCCATTCTCCATTCTCCTTATTTCCGTCATTCTTCTTTTGCCAACGCATAGAGGGCTTTCGCGTAAATCCGTGTGCAAGTCATGAGATCTTCCACCGCAAAATACTCGTCTTTTTGGTGGGCTGTCTCCGGCTGTCCAGGAAAACCGGGTCCGAATGCCACCCCGTTCCCCAGTGTCATGGCGTAAGTCCGCCCGCCGGTCGCCACCGGTTTCGACTGGTCGCCCGTCTCTTCCCGGTAGACCTGGAGTAAAACCTGAACAAGATGGTTATCAACAGGAAGATAATGGGGTGCCAGTGTACTACGCTCAGTTATCTGTAAACCGTAGGAGCGTAAGCGGTCCGCAATCTTCGTTTTCATGGTTTCATGGTTAGCGCTTTGGGGTGATCGGATGTCCACTTCCATCCGGATCTTCCCGGCCTCAGTGCGCACCACACCCAGATTAATCGTTAAGGCACCCGACACTTCATCTTGACAATTAATGCCCAAGCCACGACCATCAGTCTCCCGCCCAAAACATTCCCGGATAAAACGAACCGCCGCCCAAGCACCCTCCTCCCCTTCAACTGGGGCCAGGGCTTGCGCCAGCTTCGTAACGGCATTGTCCCCCTGCTCCGGGGTGCTACCATGGGCCGAAACCCCTTGCGCGCTGACTTTCAGTTGGTTTCTTTCCGGTAAGGCCAATGCCGCGATCCCGTTGATTCCTTGGGCTAGAATCGCCGCCTTGCCCTGTTCCAAAGCTTCTTGGTCCGGAAAGGCCAAAACCGCCTCGGCACTCTCGGGAACCACATTACGTCTGGTCCCGCCGGTAAAGGCCAGGAGAACAACCCCATCACCGTCGGCCGTCGCCCTGCCCTCAAACTTCAAGGCCATTTGCCCTTTTTCACTATTAATCAAGGGGAAGTAGGCATCCGGCGTAAAACCGTAATCGGGCTTTCTTTCGTGTTTAAAATAATGCTCCATACACTGCCAGCCACTTTCTTCATCACAACCAAAGATAATCCGGATCTTCTTCCCCAGCTTAACACCACTCTCTTTTAAGGCTTTCAGCGCATACATGACAGCAACAGCGGGGCCTTTGTCATCGTTGGCCCCCCGGCCATAGATCTTACCGTCGGCCACCGTCCCGGAAAAGGGCGGAAAGCGCCAGCCTTCACCGGCCGGGACCACATCCAAGTGGACGAGAACACCAACAAGCTCTTCTCCGGTACCGTACTCCAGATGTCCGGCGTAGCCCGACAGGTTTTTAGTGGTAAAACCATGTCGTTCGCCCCAGGCCAGAACATATTCCAGAGCGCGGGCGATCTCGCGGCCGAAGGGTGCATCCGCCCCCGCCGGATCCGCTTTCACACTGGGGATCGCGATTAACTCTTGTAGTGTTGAAATCATTTCTGGTTGTTCCTGCTGAATACGGTCTAAAAAATCCACGATTACCATTACCCCCTGAATTTTTCAATTTCATCTGCTTCCTGTGTTAGCTTTATTATACCATCCTTCTCTTATGTTCTGCCGGTATCATGGTCAAGATACCACCGTAAAAAACGATAGCCATTCTCCCGAATGAAATCTTCCTCCGTGGCCCATCCTTTATGCGCCACACTATACTGCCAAAACCATTTTTTCGCCTCGGCTTCTAAAGCAGCAACCATTGGTGCTTCTAAAGCGGTCAAAAAGACCACCGGCCGCCAAGGCTTCCCTTTTCCAGAAGAACCAGGCATAATCCGCCCCATCATAAAGCGCCCGGACGGCGCAATAATCCCACCCATGGCAACGGGGACCTCATCACCACGGAATAAATCTTTAAACCGGACCGCGCCTTCCTTCTCCGCGGATTTTACTTGAAAGAGACCAAACCGGCTGGCTTGCAAACGCTCAAGGAAATTTCGTTCTTCTCCACCGAGATCATGTTTTCGCTCCAGATAGAACGTAATAATACTTTTCCCTTCCGGTAAGACCCGATCGCAGGTGGTAAAGAGTAACAACTCAAGTAAAAGATCGAAAGACAAGGCCGTCTTTTCCCAGAGAATAAATTCTTCAAAGACTGTGGCGACATAATTCATCCATTCTTCTGATCGTTGCGTAAAGACAATCAATTCATGAAAGGCTTTGGCCGCATCTTCCGAAGGAAAAAAACGGTGCATTTTCACCAGATTATCCCTTGGTTGCTCGGCCCCCGCCAACGTGCGGAGGATCTCCGTTCCCCGGTTGTGGATACTGGTCATGGAAACGCCAAACGCCATCGCCAGTTTCGGCCCCGTCATTGTCTGATAACCACCCTGTAAACCTAAAGTGTAGAGGACCGCCGCCGCCCATAACCGTGTATTAGCAAAGGTCGACCGCGTGGGATCAACCAGCTTGAGGTAGTGTAACCAGATGGCTTTGGCTTGTTGATATTTATCTTCAGAAGAATCGTGCTCCTGTAACCAAGAAAGGATTAACTTTAAAACCCTTCCCTGCGGCCCCGTCAGTTGTTCTTCTTGATTGGCCTCCCTCACCTGTCTTTCCCTCCGATCCTTCTCCGGTCTTTTGTCTATTTCCCTTTTTTGCACTCGACTCCTGCTAAAAACATAATTTATCGGCCTCTTTTTCTTTCACCTGTTAACGAAAAAGGGGATTATAATCTGTCATCTTATTAGGCTTAATGATATAATAATGGAAGATATTCTACACGGCGTTAAAAGGAGGTCAAGTGGTGCTTTCCATTACAACCTTTCATTTTCGCCCTTACCCCGCCCTTTTTACCCTTCTGTTATGTTTGCTCCTCGTCGTCTCCGTGTTTGGGCAAAGTCCCGAAGCGGAGGTGGTTCTTACTTTAGCCGGCGACCTTTATTTAGGCGGCCCACTGGAAAGAATACTTTTATCCAACCCCGCGTACCCCTTTCGTTATCTGCAAACTTTTTGCCAAGAGAGCGATCTGTTCTTTGCCAATTTAGAGACGCCCGTTTCCACACAGGGCGAGGTTTACGTTGAGAAAACCTACACTTTCCGTTGTGACCCTGGGGTTGTAAAAACCCTTAAGACGGGTAACCTAAACGTGGTCTCCCTGGCCAACAACCATATTATGGATTACGGCCCCGAAGCCCTCGCCGAAACGATCGCGCTCCTAGAACAACATGACATCGCCCATACCGGTGCAGGTTCAAACCTCGCCGCGGCCCGAACGCCGGCCCTGCTTGAAAAAAACGGACTAAGAGTAGCTTTTCTTGCTTATAACAATACCTTTCCTTTAGAGTTTAACGCCACAGCAACGCAGGCGGGAACCGCCCCCGGCCACTCCAGTTATGTATCCGCGGATGTAAAGAAAGCCCGCCAGCTCGCCGACATTGTGGTCGTTTCTTTCCACTGGAGTTCCGAACTACTTAAAGAACGCAAGTCCTATCAAGCGGATTTAGCCAAAGTTGCCATTAACGCCGGTGCCCACTTAGTCGTAGGGCATCACCCCCATGTTATCCAGGGGGTTGAAGTTTATAAGCATGGCTTGATTGCCTATAGCCTTGGTAATTTTATCTTTGCTTCCTACAGTCGAAGAGTACAAGACGGTTTAATTCTCCAGGTCCGCTTCACGCCTTCCGGGTTAAAAGAGGCCGCTTTTTTCCCGATCAATATCAACAATTATCAAGTCCATTTTCAACCCCAGCTCTTAACGGGGTCCGAAGCCGAACGGGTTTTAAAAGAGTTGCAGACCCTTTCCGCCCCGTTTAATACGGATTTCCAAATCCGAGCAGACCGTGCTGTACTGCGTTTTTAACTCATTATTTCAAAAACAGGCAAAGGAGCGATTAAATTTGACACCAAGTCCCGAGAAGAAAACTCCGCTTTACCAAAGTTGCCAACAAGCAGGTGCCCGCTTTACCGAGTTTGCTGGCTGGCAGATGCCCCTGCAATTTTCCGGTATCCTGCAAGAAGTCCATGCCGTTCGGAACCACGCTGGCCTCTTTGATGTCTCCCACATGGGCGAATTATTGGTGGCCGGACCGGAGGCCCCGTTTTTTTTAAACCGAATGCTCACCAATGATGTGGCTGTGGTCGACAACGGTCAGATCCTCTATACCTTTCTTTGTAACGCCGACGGCGGGACCATTGATGACCTTTTGGTTTACCGCATTGGCCAACAGGAATTTCTCCTCGTGGTCAACGCCGCAAATACTGAACCTGTTTTTTCTTTTCTACAGTCCCATGCCACCGAATATGAAGTAGAACTTCGGGATTACTCCCCGCTCTTTGCCCTGCTGGCCCTCCAGGGCCCAACCGCGGCCTCCATCCTCGGACGCATCTTTCCGGATGTGCTTTCGTTAAAACCTTATCGGTTTAAAAAATTGACTTGGCAAAATGAAGAACTAATTATTTCGCGGACCGGCTATACCGGCGAAGATGGTTTTGAAATCTATATCCCACCAACCCTTGCCGAAACCCTATGGTCGGAGCTGTTCCGCGCCGGAGAGAAGGATCGCTTAGTCCCGGCCGGTCTGGGAGCCCGAGATCTGCTCCGGCTAGAGGCGGGCTTACCCCTTTACGGAAACGAGCTTTCTACAGAGATCTCTCCGGTCCAAGCGGGTTTAGAAAGATTCATTGCTTGGGAGAAGCCGGATTTTCTGGGCCGTTTGCCTTTGTTGCAGGAAAAGGATGATCCGGAAACCCCACGGCGTATTGGCTTAATCGCCGACCGGTCTGCCATCCCCCGACCGGGAACGATCGTCTATTGGGACCAGCAACCGATCGGCCAGATTACTTCCGGATCCTATTCGCCAACCCTTCAGAAAGCGCTAGGGATGGCTTTGGTCAACCCGGTTCCCCCACCCGGTACTCCGCTGTCCTTAGCTATGCGTGGCTCTTTCCTGCCCGCCGAATGTGTTAAACTCCCGTTTTACAAGAGAAAGAGGTGAAAAGATGGGCCATCCTTATTTACCCTTAACCGATCCGGAACGACGTCAGATGGAAAAGGTTATTGGCCTTCAAGACCATTCTGAACTGTTTCAAACCATTCCAGAAGCGATTAGGGCACAAGCTGTCTTTGACCTTCCTGCCCGTAATGAATGGGAAGTTAAAAAGCTCTTCACCCAATGGGCAGCGCAGAACACCCCTGTGTCTCAGCTCATCTCCTTCCTTGGTGCCGGCGCTTACGAGCATGCGATTCCTTCTGCTTTGCCCTATTTAGTTAACCGTTCAGAATTTTTAACCGCTTATACCCCTTACCAGCCGGAGATCAGTCAGGGACTACTCCAGGCCTTTTTTGAATATCAATCCTTGATTGCAGAGTTGGCCGGGATGGATGTGGCCAATGCTTCAATGTACGATGGGCCCACGGCCCTAGCCGAAGCGGTCTTGCTCGCCCACAACGTCAGCAACAAGAAAGAGTTTATCATCCTTTCCGGGCTAAACCCCGAAGCCCAACAGGTTCTTAAGACTTATACCGCCCATTTACCAGTGAAGATTCATTTCGTATCACCACAGGTGCCGGAAGTCAAGGCAGAGTTGTCCTCCTTGCTTTCCGAACAAACCGCCGCGGTCGTCATCCAGTACCCGGATTTTTTTGGCCGCCTGAGGCTTACCGGCGAACTGCTCTCCTTAATTAAAGCCAGTGGCGCTTTGTCCATCGTTTACATTAACGATCCGGTCTGCCTTGGCCTTTTGGAGCCCCCCGGGGCGATCGGTGCCGATCTAGTGGTTGGGGAAGCTCAGTCTTTTGGGTTAACCCTTTCCTTTGGCGGACCCTTCCTTGGGTTTTTTGCCGCAAAAAAGAATTTCCTCCGGAACATGCCCGGTCGGTTAGTTGGTAAAACCACCGATTTAGACGGAGAAGAGGGTTTTGTCTTAACGCTGCAAACTCGGGAGCAACATATCCGGCGCGAAAAGGCCACTTCTAACATCTGTTCCAACCAGGCGCTTTGTGCCTTAACCGCCACTATCTATCTGTCCTTACTTGGTCCAGCTGGCTTAAAAGAAGTAGCGTTGTCTACGGTACAAAACAGCCATTACCTCTATTCCCAACTAACCCGGATCCCGGCGGTGCAGGGTCTTTCCTCCGAACCCTTTTTCCATGAGTTTGTGATCGGCCTACCCACCTCGGTGGATTCCTTGCTCCCAAAAATCAAGGAGAAAGGCTTTATCCCCGGGTATAAATTACCCCCGGACCAACCCTTTTCGACCAATGCCTATCTCTTGTATACTTCCGAATTAAGAACTAAAGCCGAGATGGACCGCTTTTGTGAAGAAATTGAGAGGTGTGTACAATGAACAAGAAAGCCGGACCCGTTTTATTGAATCAAGCCTCCGTACCGGGAAGAAGAGGCTATCTTCCTCCCGTTTCCGATCTACAACCGACCGCTGAAGAAGAACTGATCCCGTCTTCTTTTCGCCGTACCACCCCGCTGAACTTGCCAGCGCTTAGTGAGATGGATGTAACCCGACACTTTACCCAGTTATCCAAACGTAGCTTCGGCGTTGACCAAGGCTTTTATCCGCTGGGCTCATGTACGATGAAATACAACCCCAAACTCCTGGAGGATTTGGCTTTGCTTCCAGGTTTTCGCGACCTCCATCCTTTACAGGATGAATCCTGCATCCAAGGGGCCCTCCGGTTAATCTACGAAGCGGAAAAAACCTTTGCGACGATCACTGGCATGGATGCCTATACGCTGCAACCGGCCGCCGGCGCCCATGGTGAACTAACCGGTTTGTTAATTATGAAAGCAGCCCTTCGGGACCAGGGAGAACTGGCACGGGATATCATCCTAATTCCCGACTCCGCCCATGGCACCAACCCGGCCAGCGCGGCGCTGGCTGGGTTCAAAGTGCAGAAGATCCCTTCTTCGGCTGCCGGCATTATTGAACCAGACGATCTAAAGCCTCATCTGTCGCCACAGGTCGCTGGACTGATGCTGACCAACCCCAATACCTTGGGACTCTTTGAAGAAAAGATTTTAACCATCACCCAGATGATCCATGACATCGGTGGCCAGGTTTATTACGACGGTGCCAACCTCAATGCCATTATGGGCTGGGCTCGTCCCGGTGATATGGGCTTTGACCTCGTCCACCTCAATCTCCATAAGACCTTTGCGACGCCCCATGGCGGCGGCGGTCCCGGTTCCGGGCCTTTGGGCGTTAAAGCGCACCTGGCACCATACCTGCCGGTTCCCCGGGTTGTCTCTTCTCCCGCCGGGTTTAAGTGGAGTTATGACGCCCCCCGCACCATCGGCAAAGTGAAAGGTTTTTGGGGCCATTTTACGGTGATCATTAAAGCGCTAGCCTATATCTATAGTCTCGGCTTTGATGGGATGAAACAAGCCTCATCCGATGCGGTCTTAGCAGCTAACTATCTCCAAACGTTACTAAAGGAAGACTACAATCTTCCTTACGATCGTCACTGTATGCACGAGTTTGTCCTCGGCGGATTGAAGGATAACCCCGCAGGCGTCCGAACCTTGGATTTGGCTAAAGGCCTTCTTGATTACGGTGTGCATCCGCCAACCGTCTATTTTCCTTTGATCGTTGCCGAAGCCTTAATGATTGAACCCACCGAATCCGTCACTCTAGACCTCCTGGATTCATTTGTGGCGATCATGAAACAACTAGCGGACCAAGCCAAGACAACTCCAGAGAAACTAAAAGAAGCGCCTTACACGACACCTGTGCGGCGCTTAAACGAGACGCAAGCGGCTCGCCAGCCAGTATTGAAGTGGTAATCCGCACCCTTTCTCCTCCCCGGTTTACCCTTCTCCCTGGTCCAGCTTCTTTTTATAGGCTGCCAGCTTACTTTGCCAAGGGGCTTGCTCGTCTTCCGCGCGGGCCCCTTTTTTTAACTGTCGATCATGACCGTCAATAAATGTTTTAATCTTCTGTAGGCATTCTTTACAGTCCTGGTAGATCTGGGAGTTTGTAAAACGTAAAACGTGGTAACCAGCTGCCTGTAATCGCTGGTCTTTTTGGAGATCCTTTGCTTGTTGCCCCACGCTTAAATGGTAAAAACCATCAATCTCAATTACCAAGTAATATTCGGGCAAAAAGATATCCACTTCCATCCCTTCGAGCCATTGGTTCTCCATAAAACTGATCTTGTCATCCCGTAGCTTTTCGGCCAGTAATTTTTGTGCCCCTGTTTTGGACGGTTGAAACCGCAAACTTCTCACCTTTTTCTTAACCATAAAGGCTTCTGTTTCCCTGATCCATTTCTATGTCTTTCGTTCGCACAAGGTTAAGGATTGTTCCCCCCAAGCCCTTTATGTATAAAAAAGCCCCTTTCTCTATAAGGGGCTTCTTTTCTTACGCAACTCAATATTGTTTACGGCAAGCCTCACTTTTCCTTTTTGGTTTGTCGACACTCTCCCTGAAAACCAGCGCCTTCTTCCACAATAAAGACGGACATTTCCGCTTCTCCCTGAAATCTTCCGGTTGCTAAAATCTCCATCTTACCGTCAACCTTTGTCTCCCCATGGAGAACACCGGCGACCAGGAGATTTTTTGCTTGGGTCTGACCTTCCACTTCACCAGTCTCCGAGATATAGAGGTTTCCTTTGGTTATGATCTCACCCTTCTGTTTTCCATCAATCTGAATATTTTCCGTCGAACCGATTGTCCCCTGAAAAGTGGTGGCTTTCCCGATGATCGTTTGAATCTGTACTTTCCCTTCCATAATAGATATCGACCCCTTTAATTTAAATATGGCCTTGGGTCTACCGGAACATTATTCAGGCGCACCTCATAGTGGACGTGGGGACCGGTACTTGTCCCGGTATTACCGACGTAAGCAATTATTTGTCCCTTTTTCACCTTTTGCCCGACTCGCACCGCCAGCCGACTGTTATGGCCGTAACGCGTCCGATATCCATTGCCATGGTTTATTTCAACCAATAGACCATATCCGCCTCTGTTACCCGCAATCGTCACTTGGCCTTCCGCTGTCGCCCGCACGGGCGTTCCGGTGCGAGACGGAATGTCAATTCCTTGGTGGAGTATCACCCGTTTATGAACGGGATGTCGTCGATAACCAAAACCAGAAGAAATCCGCCGATCGCGCGCAAGCGGCCAGATTGTCGGGATGAAGTCGAGTTGACGGTCGTATGTTTTATAATTTTTAAACAAATCATCCAAAGCAGAACTGGTGAATGCAAGCTCTTCTTCGAGATAGCTTAGGTTACTGTTTAAGATTTCCAACTTGGAATGATCTTGGTCGGCACTAGACAGGCGGTAACCGGGTAAATATACTTCCCGATACGCCAAATCTTTTTCCTTAGTCCTTGTGTTCCGCAGTTTATCATATTCCAGCTTCATATCGACGAAAAAACGGTTGGAGGAGTTTAGTTTACTGGCCATTACCTGAGTTGCTTTCAAACAAGGATCAAGCCGTCGTAATTCTTTATCCTGTTTAGCAATGGTCTGGCGCAACTCTAAAATATGGTACTCTAGCTTCCAGATCTCTGAAATGCGGAAAGGATAACGCACAAGGTAATAAACGTTGATCGTCATTATGACAAAAAAGGAGATGAAGACGAGATAAGGGATGTTCACGGATTTGATCTTCCCCTTTTCATTGGGGACAATCATCAGTAAATACCCTTCTTGCTTCTTCTTCCTTCTTTTTTTCCGCATAAAAACTAAAGCCCGGTTACCCTCTGTACTCATCTTTGCCACCAATCATAAATTTAATGTTATACAATTAAGAAGAGCAATATATGCTCGAATCGTAGGGATCCCCCAAACTAGCTCGCCATGGTTATTCTCAACGTTGGATCTGACCGCTGTTCGGTTGTCCTTTTTGTTCTGATGGCGTTCCAATCGGTAGAAACTTACCTTTCTCTTTACTATCTTTGCTGTACTGTTGACAGTTCCCCTGGAAGACCGCACCCTCTTCCACAACGAGCAAGGCCATTTTTGCTTCCCCTTGTAAGTTTCCAGTCGGCACCAGTTCCAACTTTCCAGCAGCTTCCACTACACCCTGGACTTTGCCAGCAATTATGATGTTTTCGGCTTTAATCTTACCTTGTACTGCTCCACTCTCACCTATCACTAAATCACCTTTGGTGATGATTTCCCCATCAAACTTACCGTCAATACGGATCGTTCCTGTTGATTCTATATTACCTGTAAAGGCGGATTCCTTTCCAATTAAAGTGTCAATTTTTCTGCTTCCCGCTTTGTTGTTTGATTCTTGCTTGTTTTTTCTCATTAGTATCCTCCTTATAATTACGGTATATAGTTTCGTGGATTAACCGGTTTGCCATTGAGAAGAACTTCGTAATGAAGGTGAGGGCCAGTACTTTTACCGGTATTCCCGACAAGGGCAATGATATCGCCCTTTTTCACGTTTTGCCCTTCTTTAACCAACAATTTACTATTATGAGCATACCTTGTACGGTAACCATAGGAGCCGTGTTTAATCTCAACAAACAGCCCGTATGTGCCGTAAGCACGGGCTCTCACCACCGTCCCGTCAGCAGTCGCCCGGACCGGCGTGCCCCTTCGGGCCGCAATATCCAAACCTTCATGAAAAGCGCCAACCCGGCCGGTGACCGGATCGCGCCGATAACCATAATAGGAAGAGATATAACCTTTTTGGACCAAGGGATAAATGGTGGGGGTGTAATCCAGCTCCCGATCATAAGCGCTAAAGCGGAAATATAACTCCTGCAGTTGGGCACCAGTTTTGGTCAGTTCTTCATTGAGAAAATCTAGATTGCTATTGAGAATATTTAGTTTGGTCAGCTCCGAATCGGCGCTGGACAACTTATACTGGGGCAATTGGAAGGGACGATAGCTACCGCCCCGGCTGACCCGCGTCCGCGAGGAGGGGTTCTTAACTTCATTATACTTATTCTCCAAATCTAGGGCCAATCGATTATGGACATTAATGATCTCCTCGACTTCATGGGTTGTTCTAATCGCGGGATCGATCATTTTCAATTCTTTTTCTTGGCGCGCAATGGTCTGCTTGCAAGTGATGATTTGCTGTTCTAAACTGAAGATTTCAGCAATCCGCAACGGATAACGAAACAGGAAATAGAAGTTTGCGCCCATTAAACAGAAGAAAGTTATAATAATAACAAAGGGAAGATAGACACTCCTTACCTTTTCCGGTTTGTTCGGGAGCATCATCAGTGTATAGCTTCTGTCCTTTTTCCGGTGCCGGGGAGAAAACCCCAACGGCAAGCTTCTCTTTTCCCGTTTCATAATTAACTCCTTAAATTATGAAATCCCACAAGTCAAAACTTACCCGCTTTTTTCTCCTGAATCGAACGGTGCAAAGCCTCGATCTGCTTTATGGTCTCACTATGTTGCGCCACGATTGCTTCAAACTCTTCAGTCTTTTTGATTGAGGGATCGATCAATCTCAAGTCATTGTCATTCCGTGTAATTACGTCATTAAGCTGGTAAACTTTACGATCTAAATTATCAATCTCCGAAAGACGTAAAGGATAACGGACTAAGAAGTAAACATTTGCCGCAAATAAAAGGAAGAAAAGGACAATGATGAAAAAAGGGATATTAATACTTTTTGTTACCCCTGAGGCGCGGGGAACCAGCATAAAAGTATAACGTACTTCCCTTTTTTTTCGCCAGTATTTTTTTATTTGATTGATTAACGTCGCACGACCATCGATCACTTTTTATCACCGCTTACCCGAATCTATTATGCCTCTTTCCCTTTGTAAATATCGATCCTCGGATAACAGTCCCTCTTGGTAGACTACCCGGAAATAATTACGCTTCCCAGCGGCGGGTCAATCCCGGCTCCCTTCAACATGGCCGCCCAATTTAAGCGCCGCTAGTTGCTTGTCCCACACCAGCTTGTGGGGATTACCGCTTTTGCCAGCTTGTTTATTCAACAGTATGTAACATATTCTCCTTTTTCCTAAAAAATCCTTCCTTCTTTTTACTTATTTCTTTTTTTTCTTCCCGCTAACGCTGCAGCTAGAACTTGTTGTTCCTCGTCGGAGAGGGGGTAATTCGCTTTTCCGTTACTGATTGTTTTGGCATAAACCCTTGATTCATCCCGGCCGTAGATGCTGCTGAGCATTACCCCGTCGCCTTTACGGTCTAAAAGAACAAAAGAAAAACTCTGGTCCCCGCCAATGTTGGCAAAGGCTTTATACCGCTGAAGCGCCCACCTCTGCAGATGCGTGGTCGCCTCCTCCTCCAGTTGGCCAATCCTTGTCTCCCCACTAAGCAACCGCTCTTCGGCTCTCTTCATTCTTTCCCCCAAGTCAAGCAAGATTCCTTCTAAATTGGCACCCTGCTTTCCGGTAAGAAGCAATTTGTAGCGGGTCAATAGTTTATGCAGCTGAAAACCGGTGATCAGCAGTAGAAGGAGAACAACCCCCTGGATAATAAGGAGGACCCAAAAACCTCTCCCCTGCGGTGATATACTACTGAAGAATTCGATTATTGCCTGCACGATGAACGCTCCTTCTTGTCCAATCTTTGTCCATAAATATTATTCTTGCTAATCTTGATACATCCTTTATAAAAATGCATTTTCTTCATATGTTTTTCCTTTTGCGACAACGCGCCTGCTTCCATTGCTCTTTTCAACACTGTTCGTACTTTTTCTTGTTATTATCTGTTCTTTAGCGTAGGAAAGAAACAAGAAAGACCGTCTTGCCCTTCGCCACACGACCTTCGCCCGCTATCCCTTAGTTCCTCCGGTATTGATCTAAACAATCTATACCTGTTGCTTCATTCTTAAACGCGATCGCCCGTTCCAATAAACAACCCGAAATGACCAGCCTATGACGAACACGTGTTCGCCTTTTGTTGTCTTGTGTTTTGTTGCCCGAAAAAATTCCCAATACAAGATATTGGGTTCCGCCCGTGCCTTGGGATAATACATTAACCGGCCCTTAAGGTTAAGGGCCGGTTCCTAAAACCAGTTCTACAAACTTAAAAGAATTTCGGTAATTCTTTCTAATTCTTCCGGAGAATAATATTCAATCTCGATCTTCCCCCGCTCCCCGCTGCTTTTGATCCGGACTTTCGTTCCAAATATACGGGTCATGTCATCAATGATTGCTTGGAGGTTCGGATCGGTTGTTTCCCGTCCTTTTTGCTTCTTCTTCTCTTCGTCCACCGGTGTTTCACGTGAAACACCGGACAGTTGGACCTGGCGCACTATTTCTTCCGTCTCCCGAACCGACAGTTTTTCCTTGATAATCTTTTCACTTATATAAAGTTGTTGCTCTGGTTGTTCGAGACTGAGTAGCGCTCGCGCATGGCCCATCGTCAATTGCCCGCTTACAACCATTTTTTGAATCGGTCCAGGCAAGTTGAGCAGCCGCAAAGTGTTGGCGATTGTCGGCCGGCTCTTCCCCACAGCCTTGGCCACTTCTTCTTGGGTCAAATTAAACTCCGTCATAAGGCGTCGGTAAGCCTCGGCTTCTTCTATGGGGCTTAAATCTTCCCTTTGCAAATTCTCAACCAACGCAATCTCCATAATCGTCCGGTCGTCCAACTCCTTCACCACGACCGGAACCGCACGTAAACCAGCCTGTTTCGCTGCTCGCAAACGCCGTTCACCCGCAATGAGTTGGTATCCGGAATCTTTTTGGCGGACCAGTAGGGGCTGGAGAACGCCGTGTTCTTTAATGGAGGCCGCTAATTCTTGGAGGCTTTCCGGATCAAAGTGGCGGCGGGGTTGATAGGGGTTTGGCTCGATCCTTTCCAGGGGGATTTCCTGGGTGTTCTGAAAATCCTCCTCTTCAAGTTGGGGAATGAGCGCCCCTAAACCTTTACCCAAAGCGCGGGTTTTACTCACGGGCAATCACTTCCTTAGCTAATTCAAAATACGACTCGGCCCCCTTCGAGCGGTTGTCATACAGATTAATCGGTAGTCCGTGACTGGGCGCTTCGCTAAGCCGTATGTTCCGGGGAATTACGGCATCATAAACCCGGTCTTGGAAGTAGTTCCGTACTTCTTCCGCGACCTGTTGGGAGAGGTTAGTCCGGTGGTCGTACATGGTTAAAACGACCCCTTCCACTTCCAAAGACGGGTTGGAGTACTTCTGGACCAACTGTAAAGTCTTCATCAGTTGGCTCAGACCTTCTAAAGCGTAATATTCACATTGAATCGGCACAATTACCGCATCCGCAGCCGCAAGGGCATTAAGTGTCAAATTCCCAAGGGAGGGCGGGCAATCAATCAAAATAAAGTCGTATTCATTGCGCACGGGCTCAAGGGAGCGACGGAGTCGTTGATCCCGTGCCATCATGCCGACCAGTTCGGCTTCGGCCCCAGCTAGGCGAATCGTGGCCGGTGCCGCCATTAGGTTTTGCACTTGTGTGGGAAGAATCACTTCTTCAATGGGAACTTCGCTTACTAAAACATCATAAATGCATTTTTTAACCTCGCTCTTCCTCAGCCCTAAACCACTGGTCGCATTCCCTTGGGGATCATTGTCAAGCACTAAAACTTTTTTTCCTAAAACCGCCAGGTAAGCGCCGAGATTAACTGCGGTGGTTGTCTTACCGACGCCGCCTTTTTGGTTTGTGATGGCAAATACTTTTCCCATCCTGCGTACCTCCTCACCTTTGGACAACCAATTTCGGATCATGCTTCTAAATATCTTCGCGAAGGCCGATCGATCTTCCTGCTAAAAATCGGAAGTTGTGCCGTCGTTTGTTGTTCTCCCGTAAGTTTGGCATAAATGTTTCACGTGAAACATCTATAATGGCCGCTTCGCTGGAATTCCGGGCCGGCGGGGGTATTTGTCGGGGGTTGGCTGTGTTTTTTGAAAAAGCAAAAGAGTGCGTTTCCCCATCTCCAAAGGCAGTCGGTAGGACAGTTCTTGTTTAAGCACCGCACTCAGTATTTTCTGGGCTTGTTTGGCCCGATCAATCTCGGCCTGGTAGTTAGGGCCTTTGTAGGCCAAGATGTAACCCCCGGTTGCACAGAACGGTATTGTTAACTCAAGAAGAACAGCAATCTCGGCCACCGCACGAGCGGTAACCATCTGATATTGATCGCGAAAATCATTTTGGCGGGCAAGGTTCTCCGCCCGATCATTGATAATAACGATGTTTTCCAAGTGTAACTTCTCTTTTACGTGATGTAAAAAGTCGGCCTTTTTTCGACTGGCTTCCACTAAGCAATAGCTTTGCTGTGGAAAAGTAATCGCCAAGGGCACGGCGGGCAACCCCGCGCCAGAACCAAGGTCGAGAAGCTTCTGCCACTGGCTCCAGGCTGTTAAACGGATGATGATCAGCGAATCATAGAGGTGCTTAACAACCGCCTCTTCCCAACTGGTGATGGCGGTCAAGTTAGTGCTCTGGTTTGTTTCCAAAACCAAATTTAAATAAGCAAAAAGTTTCTCTCTTTTTTCGGGATCCAGCTCGGTAAAGGGTTGTAGAATGTCATTCATAAATCGTTGCGTTTTGTTCATGAACTGCTGCTCCTGGTAATCCAGATTAAAAGGGTGCTCAGATCGGCGGGGCTGACCCCGCTGATCCGCCCCGCTTGCCCAAGAGTGGCTGGCCGTCTCTTTTCCAGCTTTTCACGGGCCACATAAGAGAGGTTCGGAACCGCACTGTAATCAAAGTCGGGCGGGATCTTCTTTTCCTCCATTTTCGCTAAACGGGCCGCCATCTTTGCTTCTCTTTCCAAATACCCTTCATATTTAATGAAGTTTTCGACCACTTCATCTTCGAGGGGCCTCTTTTTTTCCGGGTCAATAATGGCCCATAGGTCGGCGATCTGCATTTGCGGCATCCGCAGCAACTGTTTTAGGCTGCTTTTTTGTCTCACTTCAACTCCGGTTAATTCTTTAAGGCGGAGGGCTTGCTCCGACCCAGGGAGAATATGGTTATCGGTAAAGTAGGCTAGCTTCTCCTCGATCCGTTGGCGTTTCAGCTGAAAACGGTCATATTCAGCGGGGGATATTAGTTTCAACCGGTAGCCGTAATCGGTCAGCCTCAGATCAGCATTGTCCTGACGAAGTGAAAGACGAAACTCCGCCCGTGACGTCATAATCCGGTAGGGTTCATTATTTTCTTTGGTTACTAAATCATCGATCAAGACCCCAATATAAGCCTCGTTGCGCGCCAAGGTGAAGGGTTCTTCCCCCTTTAAATACAGACCCGCATTAATCCCGGCAATGATGCCTTGCGCGGCCGCTTCTTCATAACCGGAAGTCCCATTGATCTGACCGGCGCTGAAGACCCCTGGCCAACCCCGAATTTGTAGGCTGGTTTGGAGTTGTTCCGGCGCAATTACATCATATTCGATAGCATAGCCGGGACGGACAATCTCCACTGCTTCCAACCCCGGAACGGTCCGGATAAATTGATCTTGGATTTCTTCCGGCAAGCTGCTAGAAAGCCCGGCAATGTACATCTCATCAGTGTTAAGGCCTTCCGGCTCGATAAAGACCTGATGCCTTTCCCGTTGGGGAAAGTTAACCACTTTGTTCTCGATCGCCGGGCAATACCGGGTCCCGATCCCGGTAATCGATCCGCAATACATGGGCGCTAAATGTAGATTATCCCGGATGATCGCGTGGGTTTTCTCATTGGTGTAAGTCAGCCAGCAAGGAACCGACTCACGCGGGTCCCAAGGCAACCAGTAGGAAAAGCCGTGGTTTAAACGGTCCCCGGGCTGTTCAATCATGGCGTCGAAATTAAGGGACCGTTTCCGTACCCGGGCGGGCGTTCCGGTTTTAAACCGTTTAAATTTGAGGCCTTGCGCTTCTAGATATTCGGCAAGTGCATTCGCCGGGTGCTGCCCTTGCGGACCGGAAGGAAAGGATAAACTGCCGATATGGACCCGGCCCCGTAAAAAGGTTCCGGTGGCGATCACAACCACCGGAACCTCAAATTTGATTCCGGTACTTAAAGTTAGTCGCCATAAATCTTTGATCCGGTCTAGGGCAACCACTTCTCCTTGGCGGATGGTTATTAATGGCTGTTTTTCCAAATATTTCTGCATATACTGTTGGTATAGATGTTTATCGGTTTGCGCCCGTAAAGCCCGGACCGCCGGGCCTTTTTGGGTGTTTAAAGCCCGCATCTGGATATGGGCGCGGTCGGTGTTCCGCCCGATTAAGCCACCAAGGGCATCAACTTCCCGGACCAAATGGCTCTTCCCCGGCCCCCCCACCGAGGGGTTACAGGGCATAAACGCAATATTATTAAAATTTATGGTCAAGAGTAGGGTGTTAAAACCCATTTTGGCGGTGGTGTTCGCCGCTTCACACCCAGCATGGCCCGCCCCAATCACCGCCACATCGTACTGCTGTCTCATCGTTTCGCTCCCTATTTGCCAATACAAAACTGGGCAAAAATTTCGTTAATAATCTCTTCCGAAACCGAACGGCCGGAGATCTGTCCCAGTGCTTCGAGGGCCGCCCGTAAATTTACGGCCAGCAGATCTTCACTCCATTCCTCTTCCAAGCCCTGGGCCACAAGGGATAACAGCTCAATCGCCTCGGTAATTGCTTCTTTATGCCGCACCCTTGTCACTAAAACCGGCTGTTCTTCAAGGCCTTCAGCGCCGATCAACGCCGTACGGATTCGGGTCTTCAGGTCCTTAATTCCTTCTCCGGATAAGGCCGAAATCGAGAGAACTTGTGCTTGCGGAAACGCCGCCCGCAGCGGTTCGACCGCGACCTTAACGGGTAAGTCAGTTTTATTCAAAATGATCAACGCTGGTTTCGCGCTCAGAAAACCGATCAGTTCGTGGTCTTCTGGTGTTAACGCAGTGGCCGCATCAAAAATGGCTAAAATCAGATCGGCCTCATCCATTAGCTGCCGGGCCTTTTCAACCCCGGCCTTTTCCACCGGATCCGCGCTCTGGCGGACGCCCGCCGTATCGATCAGGCGGACCGGAACACCTTCCAAATCAACTATTTCCGAAACAAAATCGCGGGTCGTCCCAGGAATCGGCGTCACAATGGCCCTTTCTTCACCAAGGAGCTGGTTTAATAAACTGGACTTGCCCACATTGGGACGGCCGGCAATCACCACCGAAGCCGCATCCCGTAAAATAATTCCCCGTTCGGCATGGGCTAATAACTGCGCAAGCTGCTGCCGAACGGCTCTGACCTCATCCAGTGCTTGTGCTCTTTGGAGATCCGGAATCTCATCCTCGGGAAAATCTAGGGCGGCTTCAATCGGGACTAAGAGCGCCAACAGTTTTTCCTCTTGTTCTTGGATAACCTGTGCTAAGCGGCCCTGTAACTGGTGCAAGGCAACCTTTTGCGCTAAATCAGTCCGCGCCCGAATAAGATCGATCACCGCTTCCGCCTGGGTTAAATCAAGGCGCCCGTTTAAAAAGGCGCGTTTCGTAAACTCCCCCGGTTCGGCGGGCCGCGCGCCGGCACGGAAAATGGTTGTTAATATTTTCTTAAGATTCTGATATCCACCGTGCCCTTGAATCTCTAAGACATCTTCCCCAGTATAACTTCGTTGTTCCTTAAAGTAAAAATAGATCACTTCATCAACGGGTTCACCACTCTGGTCCACAACGAAACCCAACCGGACCTGCCTTTCCGGCCAAGATTCAATCTTGCTCCCGGACGGATGGCGCAGAATTTTGGCCCCGATCAATAAAGCTTCGGGCCCGCTGATGCGAATAATCCCGATTCCTCCTTCCCCAGGCGGGGTGGAGATTGCGGCTATGGTCTGGCTTTCTCTCATTTTTTTCCCTGCTTAGAAAATACTTCCCGTCACTCGTTATATGTTACTCGCCTTTGCCATGGCTTTGCATTATCTAATAACTCGGCGATCCAAAAGAATGACCTGGAGTTTCTTTGGCGTTATTATCTATCTTGTGGAAAAAATAATACGTGCCCCGAAAGGCACGTGTGCGTTCTCTAGCCTAGCGTGTTGTTTTTGGGGAGATAACCACGCGCCGGTAGGGGTCCTCTCCTTCGCTATGAGTAACAACTTCTTTATTATTTTGTAAGGCCAAATGGATAATACGCCTTTCTTGAGGAGACATCGGGTTTAAAGCTTCTTTCCTTCCTTTTCTCTTCACTCGCTCCGCCGTTGTTTGCGCTAATCGTTTTAAATTATCTTCACGCCGTTTCCGGTAACCCCCGACATCAATAATCACCCGGTCTTCTTCATTACTGTCTTTGTGGACCACTAGATTCACGATATACTGAAGGGCATTGAGGGTTTGACCATGACGACCAATCAACCTGCCCAGATCATCCCCACTTATATTTAGCATGACGTACCCAGGACGTTTGAACATTTCGACTTGGGCAAAAATCCCCATATTAACCAACAACTCGCGTAAAAAACGAACGGCCTTTTGGGCCAGTTCTTCTTTGACCGTTGCCCTAATCTTCACCCGATTAACATTTAACAACCCTAAAAAACCTTTGCTCGAGGTTTCTTCTAAAACCTCCACTTTAACTCTACTCTCATCAACGTTTAGTTCTTTCAGTGCTAACTCCAAAGCTTCCTCTTTTGTTTTCGCGACAATTTCCACCGATTTCATTGAGATAAACCTCCTTAGGAGACCAGAATTGTTTCCTTATTTTAGCTCGGGCTGCTCATCATGGATAAAAAACTTGGTAATAATCCACTGTTGTATAATGCCAATCACCGTGCTGGCAACCCAGTAAACACCAATCCCGGCTTTAAGCGTATAAGTAATATAACCCATAAAGACTGGCATCACGTACATCATGGTACTTTGGGATGTATCGGCCGTCGATACGGTCGTCATCTTCTGTTGTATAAATGATGTCAATCCGGAGATCACCGCTAACAACCAATAACTATGGCTCTTCGTTAAGTCCATCGTCAGAAAATACGCGTTGGAAAAATCAAGATTATAATTTTCCGGAACTCTTAAAACTTGAAATAAAGCCCACAAAATCGGGAGTTGTAAGAGTAGGGGCAAACACCCTCCCAACGGATTGACCTTGTTTTTCTGGTAAAGCTCCATCATTCTCCGTTGCTGTTCTTCCGGATTGTTCTTGTATTTCTCCTGGATTTTTTTCATCTCCGGCTGGATTTTTTTTATTCCTTCCATTGACCGGATCTGACTCAGCGAAAAAGGAAACAAAACGACTTTTACCAAGAGGGTCAAAAAGACAATGGACATTCCCCATCCTACCCCAAGACTATCGTGGAAAAAAGTTAATAGATTTGCCATGATTGAGGATATCATAAGCGCATACTCCACACCTTTCTCTTTTAAGGTTGTTCATACCTTTATTTTACCACCATTGCAACTTATTCTCTCTCCACCAGCGAATTCCTCTTCCATATTTTCTCACAACAAACGCAAATTATTACCTCGAAGTAACGCCTACGCTTTGCAACCCCTTTATTCTTTTTATCCCCATAAATAAAGGGGCTAAAAGCCCCTTTTGCGACGTAATATGCCTTTCCAACCAGGCCATCTATCTGGAACTTGATCCACCGCTCCCTGGCACCAAGGATGACAGGAAAGAAGACGGCCAATCCCAAGCATAACTCCTTTTACTACACCAAAACGGTTAACCGCTTCTATGGTATACTGGGAACAACTGGGGTAATACCGGCAACGGTAGGCCTGGGGTTTTAGTGGCGATAAAAATCGTTGGTAAAAGCGGATCAGTATAATTATCGCCTTCCGGATCATTTTTCTTCCAACAACAGACCCGCTTTTGCCATTAATTCTTGTAAGGAGGTGGCGAGCGCTGCGTAGTCCGCTTGCGCGGCTTTTCCACGGGCGATGATAATCAGGGAAAACCCCCGTGCCGTCCGGTCTTTAAGCACAAAAAAAGCCTGTCTCAGTTGTCTTTTGAGGCGGTTTCGCCGGACCGCGGAACCCAGTTTTTTACCAACACAAACGGCGACCTTTAGTAAACCATCATTCCCGGTTATCGGGCAAACATAAAGGACCAAAAGAGAGTTATGATAGGAGCGCCCTTTCCGGAAGGTCTCTTGGAATTCCCAGTTCTTTTTGAGGGTTTGGAAAGATTTCATTTTAGGCCGATAAAACCTTTCTCCCCTTTGCCCGTCGCCGTTTGATTACTTGACGCCCACCGCGGGTAGACATCCTAACCAAGAAACCAATCCTTCTTTTCCGCTTTAATTTATTCGGCTGAAAAGTCCTTTTCACCAATCTCACCTCGCTTTGGGCTTCTTGTTGTTTGTGTTTATTATAATTAGGTCTTTTCGGGTTGTCAATATTTCTTCCGTAAAGTTATCCACAATTCCATCCTTGGTGGCGTTTTTTACGGTAATTATTCCCCAGAAAGGCTTTTTTCCGCCTTTTTCACGTCTTTGTTAGATTTGTCAAAGCCAAAATATTTTGGTATTATTATCTTCGCGTCTTACTTTATCCACAATTATCCCCATTTTCTTGGGGATAATGTTGATAACTCTCGCCATCCATCGTGTTTATAAGGACTTCATTCGATCTTAACTTCTTTTTTTTCGCTTTTTATCCCCCGGCCAAAGCCTTGTCTTGTATAGTTTTACCGCTCTTATCCTCAAGTTATTCACAGTTTGTGCACAGGTTGTGGATAAGCTTCTGATTAGATTCTGTTTGAAAGGTGGGTGTACCGATGAACATAGAAGATTTAGAAGCAATATGGAGTAAGGTCCAGGAAGAAATGGAACCACTGATGACCAAACCAAGCTATGAAACCTGGTTAAAACCAGCCAAACCCTGGAAAATTGAAGAGGGCAGCTTATACATAGAAGTCCCCAATGAGTTTGCCCGCGACTTGTTAGAAAGCAGATACGCACCGTCAATTATGACCTCGCTCCGGAAATATATCCCCGAAGATTTACATCTTAAATTTGTGATCTTAAAAAGCACACCAAATGATGCAGAAGAAGCAAGTACGACCCTCCCCAGTAATTTTACGGGCGAAGAGAACCTCCTGAATCTTAATCCGAAGTACACTTTTGAGTCTTTTGTGGTTGGGGACAGTAACCGCTTCGCCCATGCCGCATCCTTGGCAGTGGCCGAAGCTCCAGCCCGTGCTTATAACCCCTTATTTATCTATGGCGGCGTCGGTCTAGGTAAAACCCATCTTATGCAAGCAATCGGCCATTTTGTGATGGAAAACAACCCCTATTACAAGGTGGTTTATGTTTCCTCAGAGAAATTTACGAACGAGTTGATTAATGCCATTCAAAAAAACAAGACCGCAGGCTTTCGGGGAAAATACCGAACGGTTGACTTATTATTAGTGGATGATATTCAATTCCTCGCCGGAAAAGAAAGCACACAAGAAGAGTTCTTCCATACCTTCAACGCTCTCCACGAAGCAAGTAAGCAAATCGTCATCTCTAGTGATCGTCCGCCGAAGGAGATCCCGACGCTTGAGGATCGTCTCCGTTCCCGTTTTGAGTGGGGATTGATCACCGACATTCAAGCGCCGGATCTGGAGACGAGAATCGCCATTTTGCAGAAAAAAGCAACCGCCGAAGGGTGGAAACTCCCGAATGACGTGTTTGTTTACATTGCCAATCTAATTAATTCGAATATTCGCGAGTTAGAAGGCGCGCTCATTCGCGTCATTGCCTATTCTTCTCTAACGAAGCGGGAGATCACAATTGAACTAGCAGAAGAAGTTCTCCGGGATATTATCTCTACACAACAGGCAACGCGAATAACGATCCCTCTGATCCAACAAGCCGTTGCTGAATACTATGATCTAACCGTTGAAGACTTAAAATCAAAACGGCGTACCCAAAATATCACCTTGCCGCGACAGATCGCCATGTACCTCTCCCGTGAGTTGACGGACTCCTCCTTACCAAAGATTGGGGAAGAATTTGGCGGTCGTGATCACACAACAGTGATGCACGGTTGTGACCGCGTAAAAGAGTTTATGGGGGTTGACCCCAGTGTCAATCAGGCTATTAAAGATTTGACCCAGGAACTAAAGAAATAACCGGTCCGAAGGTAGGGAATTTCCTGTGGTTAAGATGTTGAATGGTATGGGGAAAAACTGTTTACGCTTTTATCCACAATCCACATTTACCTGTGGATAAGTTGAAAGTGTTGATAAATCGCCTTTTCTTCCACAGGATAGTTTTTGGGAAATCCCTTTCTAATCAGGGGGAAAAGGAATTATCCACATCTTCTGGTATACTATTACTACGGCTATTCTGATCTTTATAATAATCTTTTTCTTTAGATCTAATTAGTTTCTGTTGATAACCTAATCCCATTGAGGAGGTTAAGAAAGATGAAACTATTTTGTTCGCGCGATGAGTTAGTGCGCTCGTTACAGATTGCCACGCGGGTTTTGCCGGCAAAAACCAGTATACCCATTCTTAACGGTATCGTCTTAGAAACAAGGGATGATCAGCTTTTCTGTTTTGCCAGTGACTTGGAGAATGGGATTGAGGTTAAAGTTCCTGAAGTTACGATTATTACGCCGGGCCGGGTCGGCCTAAGCGGACGTACCTTTTACGATGTGATCCGACATTTACCGCCTGGCCGCGTTGAAATGGGAGTTGAGGATAAAACCTTTAGCATCAAAACAGCGAGTACTTTTTTTAATTTAAATATCTTACCTGCGGAAGAATATCCGGCGGTACCCGACGGCTTAAAACGGATTTACCTTTATTTGGAGGAGCAGACCGGGCTTACCGCGGAAGAACTCCTTTTTTCGTTGGAAGCCTCCCCTTTTGAAGAGGCGGGCCGCCAAAGCATCTATGCGACCGCACCGCATGATTCCCGTCCTTTCCTCTCCAGTATTCTCTGGGAGTTTAAACCAGACCGTTTGAGG